>CALHST010000113.1 GCA_938038825.1 uncultured Paracoccaceae bacterium
TAGCCAACGCTAGTGCCCGCGCTTTTGTATGGCGCAAAAATGAAGGACAGAAGCGTAACTCCTGTCCTTCAAGTCAACTCGAACATTCGATTGTGATCTTTGCTATTCGGGAATCCGCAGCAACGTGCCGACTTTAAGATCACTTGATCGTTTCAAGTGGTCGCGGTTCGCAGCAAAGAGCTTTCTGAATTGACGCTCATCTCCGTACAAAGCCTTTGCCAGCGACCCCAAGGTGTCACCCTTTTTGACAAGAACAAAAGTGTCTTCGCCCAACGTCACCATCTTTCTGTCCGTCAGCTCGTTGAACGTGTTCGGTTTAAAGGAACTTTCGATTGCAGCATCTCTTGGCGTCATTATCAGACCATTTGCCGGGGCTGGATCAACTGGTTTCAGCAAAAGCCCACCCGAAGCAGCCGTTCCGGTCGCGGCTGGCGTTTTGGGCGCGGATGCCAGACCTGCTTTCAGGCTTGCTGCTGTAATCTTGACGCCGGATTTGGGGAAATCCTGAAGCCCGTATTTTGGCAGTTCGGGAACGCTGACGAGAATCTCAGACCCAGACATGCTTTCGAGAAAGGCTACAAGGTCGCCTTTTTCCGCGCGGCTCAGACCCAAGGGTTTGATCAACGGGGACTTTGTTCCGAATGCATCCGGTGTCCCGCCAATGTTGTAGAACTCAACAACTTCGTCGAGCGTGTAAAAGACCCCATTGTGCATATAGGGCGCGGTATATTTCAGATAGCGCAGTGGAGGCGTGCGGAACTGTCCCAGATCATCTGGATCC
Source organism: uncultured Paracoccaceae bacterium (assembly GCA_938038825.1). Classification (GTDB taxonomy): domain Bacteria; phylum Pseudomonadota; class Alphaproteobacteria; order Rhodobacterales; family Rhodobacteraceae; genus Aliishimia. Next base: position 782 of record CALHST010000113.1, read on the forward strand.
TGCGTCGCAAGATATCGACCCGGATCCCGGTCCAATCCTTGATAAACCTCTGGGGCAAGCCCCTTAACGCGCATCAGATAGCGAAATGTGACTTGGCGCAACGGATCTTCGAATAACCCAATACTTGGCGGAACGCTGGTATTGTGAAAGTCCTGATCCGTTAGTGTGGATCCATGGTGACAGGATGAACAGTTCGCTTTGCCGTTGAACAAGTCCATGCCGCGCAATGCCGAAGTCGACATCGCATTGGTTTTACCCGCCATATAAAGATCAAATGGGCTGTCAACGGACACAATAGACCGTTCAAAAGCCGCAATGGATTCTGCGATTTTGGCCTGTGTTGGCCCCTCGCCCCAAATGGCTTTGAATTGCTGTTCATATTCAGGAATTTGGCGCAAACGTTCTTCGCCCAATACAGTGTCGATGTTTGCGACAAAACCGGCGCCCATAGCATCATGAACCTGATCGGACAAAGACGCCAACCCGGAATCCCAGTGGAAACCACCGGTCATGAAACCCATGTTCACAAGCGTTTGAGAGTTTCTCCAGTGCATTGTTCCGGGATACCCACGGGCAAGCTCTGATCCATCGCCCCATCCGAATTTCGGGTCGTGACAGTCAGAACACGCGGTCGAGGCATCACCCGACAAACGCGGATCAAAGAACAACATCTTGCCAAGTTCAACAATGGCAGGGTCAGCTTGAGGAATGTCACTTGCCTTTAAGCCCTGCAGCGGATCAGCAGCATTTGCAGCCATCGCAACAGTTGTCAGAGCAAATGCGAAGGATGAGAGACGGATAAACATAATTGAATTTCCTTTTCTATTCAGGTCAATGTGACATCAAAATGCAAATCGGCGTCTGGATCGACACGCAACGGTCCTGTCCGCTCACCAAGCGCTGGGTGCCAAACGACGACTTCGTATTCGCCCGGCGGGATGTCACCAATTTCGAATTTGCCATCTTTTGATGTGATGGCGATGTAAGGCGTTGGGGATGTATAAATCCAAGCCGCCATCCAATTATGAGCATTGCAATCAAGCGTGATCAGGTGACCGCGACGCAGCCGCAATGGGATGAAGTCAACTTGACCGGCTTTGGGCTGTGAGAAATTGAACATGGCCCGGCGAATGCCTTTGTGCACCTCATAGGCGTGAATGTTGTGCAAGATCGGGTCATAGTTGAAAATTTCCGCGTCGGCGGTACTTTTCCCGATTTGGACAAAAGGCTGAAAGCTACAGTCAATCTGATAGATCTTCGTTGTGTCAAACACTGGGGTCCAAGGTTTGCCACGGGTGACGCCTCTGATCTGAACAACAGCATCAGACAAACCGCCATCATCCGCTACTCTTAGCGGTTGTATGTCGCGGGCGCCGTCACCGCAGATTGAACCGTCCTTGGTGACCTGCATTTCGATAGGCTCAACCGGGGCACCTGAATAAGACAACTTCCCGCGGAACCGCCCTGGGTTCGGAATCGTGTCCAACGTTTGATACTTAAGTGCTGAAAGCCCGCCTAACCCTTGGGCATGTGCAAAATTAACTGTTGATTTTGCGGCCAAACTTCCAAGCCCGGCAGCGGCACCAATAAGCAAATTGCGTCTATTCAAGTGCATTTGCCCTTACTCCTTATTGCTCAATGTCATGACGTATTCCGTGACCGCCCAAATATCGGCAGCAGAAGTATTGCGCCCAAAAGCGGGCATCGGGGTTCCGTCAAGTCCTGCGTAAATTCTCATCCAAATATCCTCTGGAGCGTTTCCACCTTTGAATTGACCCTTGCGAAAATCTGCAGGTCGAATGGATTTGCCGCTTTCATCCTTTAATGTTGCTGCCAGGACACCCTGACCATCTCCTTTGTCGCCATGACATCGTGCACACAGCAGTTCCTGAAAAAGGGCTTTGCCCTTTGCGATATTGGCACGCCTAGGCCGAGGCGGTGGCGCGACCGGGGTGGCATATTCTTTGATCCCAGCGACCAGTCCAATGACTTCAGCCAGTGCCGCCAATTCGCGATCCGTAAAAAAATCGAAGGCTGGCATGGATTGACCATATGACCCTGTGATGCCGTTTTTGATCGTCTTTGTCAGATCTGCCTGCGTCGGCGCTTCGCCAACTTTCGTCGAACGAAACTTGAAGTTTCCTTTGGTGAAGTCCCTTGGGCTGGGCGTAAACCCTGACGCAAGAGGACCTTTGCCATCTGCTTCTCTGCCATGACAGACTGAACAATGTTCCAGATAAAGTGTCGTTCCTTCCGATATCAAACTAGGATCCAAGCCAATCAGATCAGCGCCAGCAACTTGTTCAGCTGCCAGTGCCAAAAGTGCAATTGAGGCCAACTTTCCGACCAACTCGAATACTCCAAATTCTTTTTGCGAAGATTGGCGTCTAAATTGAGGCGATATTTAGACAGTCTGATCAAAAGCTTAGGATAAGTGCTTTATAGTGCATTATGTGGCAGTTTTGTTGATACTCCAACTACTCTGGATGGAAAACTGCGCGTGATAAACGTTAAAATTTGGGCAGAAAGAACATCAATCCCCCGACTCGCGCCCTCACAAGGTGGGAATCAGAAACAATCAGATTTGATTGGGTCAAAAACCTTCAAAAGCGCTGCCATCCACCAATGCTAACCAGCGGGCTTTGCCATCTTCGATAATTTCGTCTGCGGAAATGATGGTTTAACCGCTCAACTTCGCAAACATATTTGTGACCCGGCGCCAGTGAATAAGCTGGAGCGCACAAGCAGAGATTCCCAGGCTTTTGTTTAAAAACACTTTTTTCAATCAATACATCACGGAATGCGTGAGTATTACCTTTGATTATCAGGCGTATTCACAGGAAGAATTTCAAGAATTTGGATCCCTGCGTACTTGGTAAAGCGGCGAGGAGACCACGTGTTCGGTCTGATCCTCGCTGTAACCAAAACACATGCGGAGATCGCCAATGCTATCCGAAATTCTTGCCAGCTTGCGTGCCAGATTACAGTCTACCTCGACCCTGGCCCAAGAGACAGTCCGCGACGGACAGACCCTGACAAACGGTTTTTTTCAAAACACCGTGGTCGATAACACACCGGCATTTGTCTTGAACAATGACCTAGCGCGGTTCCTGAATTTTGGTCAGGTCGAAACCAATGGCGCACCATCAGCAGTTTCTGTCGAAGCCGAAGACGTACAAGTCTTTAATTTCCGCACAGGCACCATCGACGCCAATGGCGCTGGCGCAAGAGGCGTTGAAGTCACCGACGGGTCCAGCGCCGCCATTCGCAACTTTGGCGACATTGCCGGCGAATTGAACGGGGTCGAATTCAGCGGTCCAAACAGCGCGGGCACTGTCGACAACTTCCGTGGCGGCGTCATTTCTTCGGACAGCCGCGCGATCGAGATCGAAGGCAACGGCATCAACGTCCGCAACTTTGGTGACATCGTCGGAACCGGCGACCAGCGCAATGGTACCATTTACACGAACGCAACCGCTGAAGATATCAGCATTGCAAACTTCTCGGCTGCCACGATTGACGCCGGCGCGGGCAACAGCGGGGCGGGAATTTCACTGCAAGTTGGTGACGAAGCGGGCGACGTGGTGTCAAACACCATCTTCAACGGTTTTGGTGCCACCATCCAAGGGCGCGGCCAAGAAGCGGCGAATACGGGCGGTGCCGGTGATGGCATTCGCATCAACAACGGTGCCGAAGGTGCTGTTTCGGACACGAACATCGTCAACAGCGGTCTGATTTCTTCTGAAAGCGACCAAGGCACCGCGGGTGGTATCCGCATCGCCGACGGTGTTGCCGCCGAAGGGCGTATTCTGAACACCGCGACCGGAACAATCGAAGGGGTTCGCAACGGTCTTTATGTCGGTGAAGGTGACCATGATCTGGACGTTCTGAACTTTGGCACGATCCAATCAGACAGCCGCGCTGTCAATATCGACGGAACTGGCGTGAATCTGATCAATGGTGGCGACATCCTTGGAACAGACGATCAGCGCAATGGGACCGTCTATGCGGATGGCACGGCAGATGATTTCTCCGTTTCGAATCTTGCCAATGGGTCAATTGATGCGGGTGCAGGCAATCAGGGCTCGGGCTTTGGAGCCGAAATCGGTGGTGCCGCAGATGGCGTCAACAGCTTCACACTGGACAATGACGGCGTCATCCAGGGGCGTGGCAATGCGGCTGCCGGAACGCCTCTGGCTGCTGATGGCGTGCGTATCGGCAATGTCGGGAACACGGGGACCACGGATGCCAACATCTCGAACCAGGGGGACATTCTGTCCGAAGGCGCGAATGGCACGGTCGCGGGTGTGCGCATCGTCAACGGCGTGAACTTCAAAGGCGAGCTGACAAACGCAGGCACCATCGCGGGTGTTCAGAACGGCGTCTACTTTGGCACCGGTGATCACACAGGTGGGTCTTTCACCAACGAAGAAGGCGGCGTTGTGTCGTCGGATAGCCGGGCGTTGAACATCGACGGCGACGGGCTAGAGGTCGTGAACGCGGGATCCATTCTTGGTGCAGGCAACCAACGCAACGGCACTGTTTATGCCGATGGCACCGCGGACAACTATACCTTTACCAACACTGGTCTGGTTGACGCCGGCATTGGCAACAATGGCTCTGCGGTATCGCTGCAAACCGGCGATACTTCTGGAGACGTCGTTTCAGCGGCCATCTTCAACGAAGGTGTCCTGCAAGGGCGTGGCGACGCAGTCGAAGGCAACACGGTTGGCGATGGTTTGCGATTGTTCAGCAACCAAGAAGACGCCAGCTTTGCCGGTTTGGTGCAGAACGACGGTGTCATTGCCGGGTCCGAAGACAGCGATGCCGCTGCAGGTATCCGTATCGACGGTGGTTTGAATCTTCTGGGCGCAATTTTGAATGACGGTGAAATCAACGGCGCGATAAACGCCATTGACGCCACCGAAGCGGGCGACGTGACATTCGTCAATGACGACAACGGTTTCGTAAATGGTAATGTGTTACTGGGTGCCGGAGACGACATCGTGGTCGACCTTGGTCAGATCAACGGTGTCGTCGATGGCGGCGCAGGTGATGATGTCTTGATCGCAGGCGACGGCGATAACGTCCTTGTCGGTGGCCTTGGCAACGACTTCATCGACGGTGGCGACGGCATTGATACGGCTGATTTCTCGGATCAGGATCTCGCAGTCAGTGTGAACCTTGGTGCCAACGGCAATGGGACAGCAACCCGCGAAACCGGGTTCTCTGTTTCGGTTCAAGATGTTGTGGTAGGCGCATCCTTGCAGCCAACGGCCAATATCGACGATGGTGCTGGGTTTGTGTCCGAAGCGCTTGCCGGGAACCTCTATTACAACATCCACACAGCTGACTTCCCCGGTGGGGAAATTCGCGGCCAGTTGGAAGTTGTCAGCGACACGGGCGCAGGACATGACCGTGTCATCGAACTGGCGGGCACTTTAGATGCCTCTCAGGAACCTGGCCCAACCTCGGACAGCGCAGCCACGGGCGAGGCAACTTTGACCATTCGTTTCAACGAAGCGGGCGACGTGGTTTATTCCTCTGAACTGTCCGTGACAGGGCTGAACGAGGCAGACCTGCAAACTCCGGTCCCGGGTGTCGTGTCTGCGATCCATCTGCACAACGCGCCTGCCGGGATCAATGGCCCCATCGCGCAAGACTCGCTGGTGGATGCCGGAGCGACCATAGATGCAGGTGCAACCACGGGTGTGTCCGGTCTGGATGTCATCGACGAGGTGTTTGAGACCGATGTTCTTAGTTCGATTGAGAACGTGATCGGCTCAAACGATGGAGACGTCATTGTTGGATCGAACGCAGACAACACCCTTTCGGGTGAAGACGGCGACGACCTGCTGAACGGACAAGGCGGCGACGACCTTCTGTTGGGGGGCGACGGCGGCGATACGTTCACCTTCCAAGGCCTGTTCGGAAACGACACAATTGGCGACTTCGAAGTTGGCATTGACCGGTTGGATTTCTCTGACTTTGGCCCCGACTTCGCGGAAACCTTGGTTGTGTCCCAAGACGGGTCTGATGCTGTGCTGACCTTCTCTTCTGACGCCTCTGTGCGCCTGGAAGGGATCAACAGCACCAGCCTGACTGACGACGACTTCATCGCCTAATCACACCATTACGAGGTGGCGGCACGGGTCGCCACCTCTTCACCCTGAAAAGAGATCACCCAAATGTTTCAGAAAAAATCAACCGTCAAATCTGCCTGGGGCAAGCTGCGTGGCGGCTTTGTCGCCATCGGCTTTTTCAGCATGATCTTAAATCTGCTGATGCTGGCCGGCCCCCTTTATATGCTACAGGTTTATGACCGGGTTTTGACCAGTCAGAACATGGACACCCTAATCGCCCTTAGCCTACTGCTTGGCGGCGTTTTTGTTGTCACCGGATTGCTGGACTTGATCCGCATGCGCATTCTCAGCCGCCTGGGTGCACGTTTTGAACTTCAGATCGGCGCGCCAATCTTGCAATCCGCCATACGCCGCCGCGTTGATGGCAAAGCGGGTCGCGATAATCCCGCCGCAGATGTGACTGGTCTTCGCGATTTTATCTCGGGGCCCACATTGGTTGCGTTCTTCGATGCCCCGTGGATTCCCCTGTATTTGGGTGTGCTTTACATTTTGCACCCTTATCTTGGCGCACTTGGACTTGCTGGCGCGCTTTTCTTGACACTCATGGCCCTTATCAACAACGCGCGGTCATCTGATGTGATGCAAGATGCATCCCATGCGCGTGCAAGGTCCGACAGTTTGTTCACCGCAAGTGAACAGAACGCAGAGCTGGTCCATGCCATGGGTATGACTGGTGATCTCTCCCGACGCTGGACAGCTCTGCAACACACCGCCCATCACCTGAAATCCAGTGCGTCTGACCGGCTTGCCAGCTTTTCGGTGATGTCAAAAACAACCCGCATGGCGTTGCAATCCGCCATGCTGGGCCTTGGCGCTGCATTGGCGATCACCGGACAAGCCACCGCGGGTGTTATGATTGCCGCCACAATTGTGCTGGCCCGTGCCCTGTCGCCAATTGATCAACTGATTGGCCAATGGCGAACATTTCTGGCGGCACGCGGATCATATAAGGCCCTGCGTGCCTTGTCCGAAACCTATCCCGAACCCGCCAAGCGTCTCGCACTCCCTCGGCCACAAATCTCGTTGAGCGCTGCGATTGCGCAGGCTGGTCCCCCGCTCGCGCAAAACGCAACCATCGGCGGCATAGACTTTGCCTTGTCCGCTGGGGATGTTTTGGCGGTTATCGGCCACAGCGGATCTGGCAAATCGACCTTGGCCAAAATGCTGGCAGGCATCTGGATGCCCCAACGTGGTTCTATTCGTCTTGATGGTACACCCATGGCGAAATGGGATCCCGAAGACTTGGGTCATCTTGTTGGATACATGCCGCAGGATGTGCATTTGTTTGATGGCAGTATCCGCGACAACATCGCGCGATTTTCAACTGCGATCGACGATACCAAAGTGCTTGCGGCGGCGATTGCAGCCGATGTGCATGGTCTGATCAGCAGCTTGCCTGACGGTTATGCCACAGAAATTGGCAACGGCTTCCACCTGTCGGGGGGGCAACGTCAGCGGATCGCTTTGGCAAGGGCGCTGTATGACGATCCGTTCATTCTGGTGCTGGACGAGCCAAACTCTGACCTTGATGCGCAAGGTGAATTGGCCCTGCGCAACGCAATCCACAGGGCAAGTGAACGGGGGGCCATCACATGTGTCATGACCCACCGCCCGAGTACCTTGGAAGCGGTTAACAAAGTTTTGACCCTGAACAAAGGCACCCAGTCGGGCTTTGGCAACAAGGAAGACATCCTGCGACCACGTCAACAGACGATGCCCGAAACCCCATCTTTGGCGACCAAGTTGGCGGACCGTCGCGCGGACCAGCCACTCGCTTTGAAAGGAACAGCACAATGACAAGCGCACTTACCCCCCTCGGCCAGACCTCGCTCATGCCGCTTGAAGATTACAATCGCGTTCAACAAAAAGCGCCGGGTTCCGGGATCTTTTGGTTCATCCTGGTCGGAGTATTGGTCATCGTTGCTTTCATTGGCGGCACGACCTATTGGGCGATCACGTCAAAGCTGGATGGTGCTGTTGTGGCCCCGGCATCTTTTGTGGTCGAAGGCAACCGCAAGACCATACAACATCTGGACGGTGGCATCGTCAGCAGCATCCTTGTGAAAAACGGCGATCTTGTTGAGGCTGGGCAAACCTTGTTGGAACTCGACAGCACCGATTTAGGCGTGGATCTGGATGTGATCGAAAGCCAGATCAGCGATCTTTCTGTGCGTCGCGCCCGGTTGGTGGCACAGTTAAAAGGCACCCAAATGTTCGAGCAGGCCGATGTGGCGAGATCGCTGCGTATGGCACTGGATCAGGCCGTCTGGTCGGATGCATACGTGACACAAAAACTGCTCTTTGAAGCAGAGCAACGATCCCGTCAGGCTGAGGACGCCCTGTCCCGACAACGCATCGCCAACCTTGAAGATCAAGTGCAAGGGTTGCAGGCGCAACGTGCGTCAAACACACGCCAGCTTGAGATCACGCAACAAGAATTGGGCAATCTTCAAACGTTATTGGCCAAAGGTCTTGTGGCTGCGGTCCGGGTAAATGCCCGCCGGGTCGAGGTGGAACGTTTGCATGGTGTTGACGCCGCATTGCAGACCCAAGAAGCCCAAGCCCGCAACGAGATCAGCGAATTGCGATTGGCAACCCTGGGTGCCCAGACAGTGCGGGATCAGGCCGCATCCACTGAACTGGCGCAGATCGAGGCCGCGCTTGCAACACTGGAACCGCAATATGTCGGCGCGACCGAACGCTTAAAGCGGATTGCCATTACCGCGCCCGTCAGTGGTCGCGTGGTCGAGATGACAGTTTTCACCGCTGGTGGGGTTGTGCGTCCCGGTGCACCCATTCTTGACATTGTGCCAAGTGATCAGCCGTTGGTGGTCGAAGCGCGCGTAAACACTGCCGACATCGAAAAGCTTTATGTCGGCCAGTCCTCGCGCATACGCCTGTCCGCGTTTGATCAAGGAGACGTGCCCGAAGCCGAGGGACGTATTGTCGACATTTCGGCGGATAGTCTGGAAGACGAACGCACTGGCCAATACTATTATTTGGCGCGGGTGGAACTAGACGCCGAACAGCCGCAAGAGGTCGCATCCCTTGACCTTGTCGCGGGGATGCCGGCGGATCTTTTTGTGAATACAGGCGAGCGCACGGCACTGACATACCTGACGCAGCCGCTCAGCGAACGGTTGGCGCGCACCTTTATCGAATAATTGAACCCGTCACGCCACAAAAGTTGGCGTGACGCCTTTGGGCGGGTTGTCTTGGATATAGGCCCCGATCTTGGCCAACAATGGCTTACGCGGGCAATTCAACCGTGACGCCGCACCCAAA
>CALHST010000114.1 GCA_938038825.1 uncultured Paracoccaceae bacterium
TCCGCGGGGATCGACCTGCTCTTAGTGACCTTTATTCAGCCTGACAAGAGCGATTACGCACGCAGGTTGTGGCTTTGACGTTTCGCAATAACCTTTTGTTCACCTCACTCTTGCCCAAAACTATGTAACACTTACCTTTACACGGTGCATGAATAGGAGCTTCCATGACACAGGCGCTGAAATCTCTGAGCATGGCTTTTTTGGCCGTCGTTTTTTGGACCCAAACCGTTGTTGCCGCTGCGGATAGGGAGAAGATCGAAGAATTCCTGCAAGTCACCGGATTTGATGTCGCTCTTGAAAGCATCAAACTGAGTGCTGGATCCGCACCGCAAATGTTGGGGCTTGATGCGGATGATTTCGGGTTTCAGTGGACACAGCTCACCAAAGAAGTGTTTGACACCGACTACATGCATTCGTTGGCTATCGACATTCTTGAGCAGACGTTGACGGATGATCTGCTGGATCATGCGAACGCGTTTTACGGATCGGATCTTGGGAAACGATTGGTCCAAGCGGAAAACGGATCCCATTTGGAAGAAGATGAAGACACAAAACGCGAGGCCGGCGATGCGATCTTTGCTGGTCTTGTCGGCATCGGATCAAGCCGCGTCGAAGATTTCAAACGTATGAACGCCGCAATTGACAGTTCGGGAAATGCCGTGCGCGCCATCCAAGAAATCCAAGTACGGTTCTTGATGGCCGCTGCAGGGGCAGGGGTGATCGAACTTCAATTGGATGAACCTGATTTGCGCGAAATGCTGTCTTCGCAAGAGGACGACATGCGCCTATCCATTCAATCGTCTTCACTCAGTGGCGCTGCGTTTACGTATCAAGCGTTTTCAGATGAAGAGGTCAGCACCTATGCTGACGCCCTGGAGGATCCGAAAATGAAGCGCGTCTATGAGTTGATGAATGCGGTGCAATATGAAGTCATGGCGAACCGGTTCGAAGCGGTTGCGGTTCGAATGTCCAACCTTCAGCCGAGTACTGATCTGTGATCCGCGCCCTCATTTTTTGCTGCGCTGTTGTATTGGCGCCATCGCTCGTTGCAGCGGATGCGGCTTTTGATCGGCTTATGACGATCCTTGCTGTGGATGAGTATATCGCAATCACCCGCGAGGAAGGCTTGGCGGAAGTCGATGGTTTGGCCATGGACATGACCGGCCAAGCTGCATCGCCAACTATGCTTCAACAAATGGACCAAGTGTACAACACGGATCGCATGCGTGACACTGTTCTAAAAGAGATGGCGGACACGTTATCTGACAGAGATATTCAAGCCAGCCTCATATTCTTTGACAGCGCCCCCGGCTTGCGGATTGCCGAGCTTGAGGTGGCAGCACGCCGCGCGATTATGGACAAAGATGTTGAAAATGCAGCGCGCATGGCGTGGATTCAGGCTGAAGAAACCCATCCTTGGTTGGTGGCGCGGGTGAAAGACATGATCACGATTAACGATCTGATCGAACGCAATGTGTCCGGTGCGCTGAATTCAAACTTTCGGTTCTTTCAGGGCCTTGCCGAAGGCAACGGTCTTGAGATGAGCGAAGAAGAGATGTTGTCGGACGTTTGGGCACAAGAGGGTGATATCAGAATTGAATCCGAAGCATGGTTGGGTGGCTACCTGCTGCTTGCGTATCAGCCTTTGTCACAACAGGATTTGACAGACTATCTGTCCTTTTGGGACACAGATACGGGCCGCGCGTTAAACGCGGTACTTTTTTCCAGCTTTAACAAAATGTATGATGATATATCTTTTGCCACGGGTCAGGTTGTTGCGGTGAATATGTCTGGGCAAGACTTATAACATTGCCCCGACAACACGCCCGTCATCGGATGGCAGGACTTTACCCATCATTTGCGGCAATCGCCCTGTGCCCGGCGTTTCAGATGATGTGCCGTCAAGGTGAACCAATAACCCGTTCACTTCGATGCTCGCCGGACGACCACAATCCAATACGATGTATGTTGCAAACCCAAGTTTGACACGTCGGATAGTGGCGTCATTCACCAGATCGCCAATGCATGCAACTTCAATCCCATTATCAAGATACAACCCCAGCAGGGGTGTTTGAACATCAATGTGCTGGGTCGCAGGCAAAACAAGATCATGCGTAACACCCAATGTGCCTTGTTTGATAAGAACAGGTGTCGCGCGTCCCCAAGCCGGGCAGACCCGTTTAAAGACCGTTTTCAACGACTGGTAGCCGAATTGTTTCGTCCAAATCGTATCACCCGGACGTAGCGAGGACACTTCGCGCGCACCATCCCGACACGTTACCCAACACCCTGCCATCAGGGCGTCATTTGGCGTATTCTTGTGTCGTGTGAAATGGTTGGAAAAGTCATAGACTTGGTTGGTCGCCAAGGGGCGGTCTGTTACAAAAACCTTACGTGGACCAACAGCAAGTAAGGTTCCTGACATGCCGTCTTTGGTCCACCAAACGGCAAGCACGTCGACTGGATGCTTGGCCCGAAACCCACGCCCGTCGATCTGGGTTGAATGCGCAAGCGTTAGAACCCCGCTTTGAAAGATAGTAAACGGGTGGGAGCGCGCACCTGACTTGGATTTCAATGTAAGCCCGGCATTCAAATGCACGTCATGGCCGTCCAAACTCAAACCGTCTTGCTCGTCCAGATCTTGCAGGTAATAAACGTGGTCCAACCTGATCAATTGCATTTTGATAGCGCGCCTATTGTACTCGTCTCTGATGCCACATTGCGGCACCACCAACGACGCTAGATCAGCAATATCAGTAAACCGTTAACGCGGCTCCTCGGAGTCCGTCCAAAATCTTGGAATTATCGGTTGACTTACGACCCAACTCTCAGGATAAGCGCGCATCGCAGATAGGGGTGACTCTGTCTGTTTTTATGTAATGACGCAAACAAGCGCGCTGTCCGAGGTGGCCAAACGGCCAAAAACTCCCGATTTGGGGACCACACGACGCGGAAGATATGAAGGAAAGACATATGTTCGCAGTCCTGAAAACGGGCGGCAAGCAGTATAAAGTCGCCTCAGGAGATACTCTCCGGGTCGAAAAACTGGCTGCCGATGCAGGTGAAACTGTACAATTCAACGACATTCTGATGCTGGGCGGTGACAAGGTCACTGTTGGCGCGCCATTCGTGGCCGGTGCCGCAGTTCAGGCCGAAGTGGTCGACCAGATCAAAGGCGACAAAGTGATCAACTTTGTTAAACGCCGCCGTAAACACTCGTCCAAGCGGACCAAAGGCCACCGTCAGAAACTGACGCTGGTGCGCATTACTGAAATCCTGTCTTCTGGCGCGGATAAGTCGGGTGTAAAAGCCGCACTAGGCGCTGGTTCCGTTGCAGGCGTTGCTGTTGCAGCTGCCGCAGCACCGAAGAAAGCCGCCAAGAAAGCCGAAGCGCCTAAAGCCAAGGCCGCCAAGGAAGAAGCCCCGAAGGCTGAAGCCAAAAAGGCAGCGCCGAAAGCAAAAGCGAAAAAAGCTGATGCAGGCGCGGATGATCTGACGCAGATTTCGGGTGTGGGTCCGGTTATCGTGAAAAAACTGCACGATCTGGGCGTGACCACGTTCGCACAAATCGCTGAGTGGACGGCAGACGATGTTGCTGCTATGGACGAGAAACTGAATTTCAAAGGCCGCATCGACCGGGACAACTGGATCGAACAAGCCAAAGAATTCTCTAAAGGTTAAGGAGAGACAGCATGGCACATAAAAAAGCAGGTGGTTCCTCCCGCAACGGTCGCGACTCCGCAGGTCGCCGCCTTGGTGTGAAATTGTACGGTGGCCAAGCGGCTATCCCAGGCAATATCATTGTGCGCCAGCGCGGCACGAAGTTTTGGCCAGGCAATGGCGTTGGCATGGGCAAAGATCACACGATCTTTGCAAAGGTCGACGGTGCCGTGACGTTCCACAAGGGACTGAAGGGTCGCACGTTCATTTCCGTCCTGCCGACAGCAGAGGCCGCGGAATAAGCCGAACACGCCAGAGTGTAAAAATTCTTGAAGGGGTCGGCTGAACAAGCCGGCCCCTTTTGCATTTTACGGAGAAAACCCACGACCGGCACGGAATTGACAGATTGCAGCACATCTAAACATTGCTTGGATGGCGCGCATCACAAGATCGCATTGTCAGTCATAGCTTAGAACAAAAAATAGACACACTTCAGGATATGATCCTGACCCGCCAAGAATGGGAGGCCGCACATGCCTGAACACAACAAACCGATCCTTCAAGGACCTCGTGTCACGTTGCGCGATGCAATCCCCGAAGATGCACAAGCCCGGTTTGACTTGGGTAATGCCCCCGAAATCCAGGCGATGTTTGGCGCTGATCCAAAGCAAGTGCGCCCAATAACGATGGATTCCGCGCAATCTTGGGTTCAAAGCCAAGCGTCAGAACCGCATGCATGGATCATCGAAGCCGATGGCCAGCTGTTGGGGGCATTACGCATTCATTCAATCAACCACGCGGATTCACGGGCCAACATCGCAATTGGTATCCTGAACCCTAATGCGTTGGGCAAAGGTTATGGGACCGAGGCCATGCGGCTGGTCGCTGAACATGCCTTTGGTGCCATGGGGCTGCACCGTTTGTCCTGCCGTGTTCTTGCCTTCAACGAACGTGCCATCGCGTCGTATAAGAAAGTTGGCTTCGTGGAAGAAGGGCGCGAACGCGAAAGTGCATGTATCGGAAAGGCTTGGGAAGACGACGTCATCATGGGCTTGTTACCATCCGATCTTACAGAGACTTCATGAGTGTTGCAGTTTCTCTTTTTGCGGTTTTTGCTGCCAGCCAAGTAGGCACTCCGGGCCCGGCCAATATGGCGTTGCTGGCCACGGGCGCGCGCTATGGTTTCAAAGCCGCGTTGCCCTTTGTCGGTGGTGTGATCGTGGGTAAGCAATTGATCATTTGGCCGATTGGGTTTGGTCTGATGGGGCTTGCAGAAACTGTTCCTTGGCTATTTGTCATTCTGAAATACCTGTCTGCAGCGTATATCCTGTATCTCGCATGGCGGATCGCAAATCTACGCCTCTCCCCGGATCGAGAATTGCATGGCGCACCGGGGTTTGTGGCGGGTCTAATTGTACATCCGCTAAACCCCAAAGCATGGGCCATGATCGTTGCCGGATTTACCAATTTTGTTGAGCCAGGAACCCCGTCCCTTAACGCAACTTTAACAATCGCCGCAGTACTTTTTATCTGTCAAAGCGTGTTGCATCCCATTTGGACATATTCCGGAGATCGCATCGCCGCTGCCGTTGCAGGCAAGACATATGAACCTTATCTGATGTGGACGCTGGCAGGCTTAACCGCCTTGTCGGTCCTTGTTGTGCTTGTCTGAGGAGGGCCGCACGCATGATGCATGATACTATTCTGAACCAACCAGTTGTTTGCGCGGACTGGTTTGATCTGCGGCCTTTGCGCAAATCCGATCAAGGCTCAGTGCAAGCCATGATGTCCGAAAAACGTTTGGCACAAATGACCGCGAAAATACCGCACCCATTGCCATCCGGCGCAGCGACAGACTTTGTCATGCAATCCATGTCTGAAGACCGGGTGGAAGACGTTTGGTCGATGGATGCCAGCCGGTCTGATGGCGCAGCTTTTATGGGGTTAATCACGCTTCAAAAGCTCGACCAGGTGCAAGCTGAAATTTCCTATTGGGTGGCGCCTGAATTTTGGAACAAAGGGGTCGCACAAGCTGCCGTTCGGGCCATGGTTGTCGCGAACCCACTGGGAAACCGGACCTTGTTTGCCTCGGTCTTTCAGGAAAATCTGGCGTCTGCAAAAGTTGTGACCAATTGTGGTTTTGAATATCTGGGTGATGCAGAAAGCTTCTGTGTTGCACGGAATGCGGCGGTGCCAACATGGACCTATATCAAAAAACTGAACTAGATCAGGCAGATATCAACACCGATCGGTTGCGACTACGGATGCTCAATTCTAGTGATGCAACTTGGATTGCGCGCGACATAGCGGTGCCATCAGTGCATCAATGGCTGACAGCACCCCCCAAACCCTATCTGTTAAGCGATGCCATGGCGTTTATTCGCCAATATGGGTTGGATCCCCGCTACCGCGTGATCGAATGGTGCAACGCTCCTTGTGGTGTCGTGTCACTGACGCAAGGGCGGATGAACCTTCCTGATCTTGGTTACTGGCTCGCAACCAAAGCATGGGGGCAGGGCATCATGACCGAGGCAGCACGGGCGTTGATCAACTGGCAATTTGCACGCAGTCACGATGATATTCGGTCTGGTTGGATCACTGGCAACATAGCCTCTGCCAACGTCTTGACCAAGCTTGGCTTTGAACCAGACGGATCTGTGCAAGCGTATTCCGGGTTTCATGACAAAACCATCACGGTGGAAAAGGTTCGTCTGCGCCATCCGCACGCGCAGGACTTGAGGGCAGGCGCGTAATCCTCTAGGCGTGCGCGGACCCAATGAAAGCCCAATCCGAATGAAGTTCCTTGATCTCAGCAAAGTCTACATCCGCTCTGGCAGTGGCGGCGCCGGGTGTATTTCGTTTCGGCGGGAAAAATACATTGAATATGGTGGCCCGGATGGCGGCGATGGCGGCGGTGGCGGATCTGTGATTGCCGAAGCAGTGGATGGTTTGAACACCCTCATCGATTTTCGTTATCAACAACACTTTTTCGCTGACAATGGCCGCCCCGGAATGGGACAACAACGCACGGGTAAGACAGGCGAAGACATTGTGCTGCGCGTACCTGTGGGCACTGAAATTCTGGAAGAAGACCAAGAAACTGTTGTTGCAGACCTGACCGAAGTGGGCCAACGCGTGGAGTTGGCCCGAGGCGGCAATGGCGGCTGGGGGAACTTGCACTTTAAGTCGGCCACCAACCAGGCGCCGCGTCGCGCCAATCCAGGCCAGGAAGGTGTTGAGCGCACGCTTTGGCTACGGCTCAAACTGATCGCAGATATCGGCCTGCTGGGTCTGCCAAACGCCGGCAAATCAACGTTTCTTGCGGCCACGTCTAATGCGCGCCCGAAAATTGCCGATTACCCATTCACAACTTTGCATCCCAACCTTGGCGTTGTGGCTGTGGATAATCGGGAATTTGTGGTTGCCGACATTCCTGGCCTGATCGAGGGCGCATCCGAAGGCAAAGGCATCGGGGATCGCTTTCTGGGTCATGTTGAACGCTGTTCGGCTTTGCTGCATTTGGTGGACGGCACGTCCGACGAGCCCGCCGATGACTACCGCACCATTATCGGCGAACTCGAAGCCTATGGCGGCGCGCTGGCTGACAAGCCCCGCATTACGGTCTTGAACAAAACCGACGCGTTGGGCCCTGAACTCACCGAGATGCAGGCTGAAATCTTGTCCGAAGCTTGCGGTTCAACTGTGTTGGAAATGTCCGGCGTGTCGGGCGACGGGGTCACAGAGGTCTTACGGGCGTTGCGCGCCATTATTGATGCCCCAAAAGACGAGGTGGAAGAGGAGGGACCATGGCGTCCCTAACTCAAGCCTCTCGTATCGTCATTAAAATTGGATCCGCATTGCTGGTGGATAAGACCACGGGCTCATTGCGGTCTGATTGGTTGCATGGTTTGGCAGAAGATGTTGCATGGTTGAAATCTCAAGGCAAAGACGTTGTGTTGGTGTCGTCTGGGTCTATTGCGCTGGGGCGTGGTGTTCTTGGCTTGCCTTTGACTGAACTCGCGCTGGAACAATCACAAGCGGCTGCGGCCGTGGGGCAAATCCGCCTTGCACGCGCTTATGAAGAGGCCTTGGCCCCACATACCATCAACACCGCCCAAATCTTGGTCACACTTGAGGATTCCGCAAGCCGGCGTCGGTATCTCAACACGCGTGCCACGCTGGAACAGCTATTATCTTTGGGCGTGGTGCCCATCGTGAACGAAAACGATACTGTGGCGACAGACGAAATCCGGTTTGGCGACAATGACCGCCTTGCAGCCCAAGTTTCGGCCACAACGGGCGCCGATGTGTTGGTGTTATTGTCCGATGTGGATGGGTTCTATTCAGACAACCCGCAGATCAATCCCAAGGCGCAACGCTATGATGTGATTGATAAAATCACGCCTGAAATTGAATCCATGGCGGGTGATGCCGGATCAGGATTGTCCAAGGGTGGCATGAAGACCAAGGTCATGGCAGCCAAGACGGCCACCGCGGCTGGGTGCGCAATGGCAATTACTGAAGGGTCTGTTACGCGACCGATCAAGGCATTGGAGGACGGCGCGCCAGCGACTTGGTTCACAGCCGTGCTGGATCCACAAGCTGCCCGTAAACGTTGGATCAGTGCGATGAAACCTCGCGGCGCCGTTAAACTTGATGCAGGTGCTGTGACCGCGTTGGCCAATGGTAAAAGTCTACTGCCAGCCGGTGTTGTGGCCGTTTCAGGTGCATTCGAGCGGGGTGATCCTGTGGCGATCAAAGATCCATCGGGGCATCAGATTGGGATGGGTCTCAGCCGCTATACGGCTGTCGAAACCGATATCATCAAAGGGCATCGTAGCGACAGAATTGAACCTCTGCTTGGCTATCCCGGGCGCGCTGCATTGATCCATCGCGACGACATGGCCCTTTAGCCGCATCATTGTCAGACTTGACCATTGAGCCGCCCGCGAAGGTGCCATAAAAGGGGGCTCGCTTAACGGAGTGCCCGTCATGAAAGATATGCCCACTTCCATCCCCGAGATGATGGCCCAGATCGGTCAAAATGCCCGCGCCGCCGCGGCTGAACTGGCGTTTGCCACGGCAGAGCGTAAGCACGCTGCCTTGATTTCCGCGTCCGATGCCGTGTGGTCTCGTCGCGCTGACATCATTGACGCCAATGCCAAAGATCTGGAATTTGGCCGCGACAAGGGCCTCTCACCCGCGATGTTGGACCGTTTGATGCTGGACGAAGACCGTATTCAGGGCATCGTCGACAGCCTGCGCGCAGTGGGTGAGCAAGCCGATCCAGTTGGGGCTGTGATCGCGCAATGGGATCAACCGACGGGCTTGCACATTAAGCGCGTGCGCACACCGTTGGGTGTTGTTGGGGTTATTTATGAATCTCGGCCCAACGTGACCGCTGATGCAGGGGCCCTATGTCTAAAGGCTGGGAACGCAGTAATTTTGCGCGGTGGGTCTGAAAGCTTCCATTCCTCAAGCGCGATCCATGCATGCATGGTGCAAGGTTTGCGTGACGCAGGCCTGCCAGAAACCTCTATTCAATTGGTCCCGACCCGCGATCGTGCCGCAGTGTCTGAAATGTTGACCATGACAGACAGCATTGATGTGATTGTGCCTCGGGGCGGCAAGGGGCTTGTTGGACTTGTGCAACGCGAAGCCCGCGTGCCGGTTTTTGCGCATCTTGAAGGTATCGTGCACATCTATCTGGATGAGACTGTGGATCCTGAAAAGGCGCTTAAGGTCGTGTTGAACGCCAAAACCCGGCGCACTGGGATTTGTGGGGCTGCTGAATGTTTGCTGATCCATGAAAAGGTCTTGGCCACAGTCGGTCAGGGCGTTGTTCGGGCGCTGATGGATGCCGGCGTGCGCGTTCATGGCGACACCTCCGTGCAGTCCATTGACGGCGTTCTGCCAGCCAGCGAAGACGACTGGGGCAAAGAATATCTGGATATGGATATTGCGGTGCGCGTGGTGCCTGATCTGGACGGTGCCATCGAACACATTCGCACCTATGGGTCCAATCACACAGATTGCATCCTAACGGAAAACCCGGCTTCTGTTGCGCGCTTCTTTGAAAGGCTGGACAGCGCCATCCTGATGCACAATGCCTCGACCCAATTTGCAGATGGCGGTGAATTTGGCATGGGGGCGGAAATTGGCATTGCCACAGGCAAGATGCATGCCCGTGGTCCCGTCGGAGCCGAGCAACTGACCAGTTTCAAGTATCTGGTAACCGGGGATGGTACGACCCGCGCCTAAAAGCGAATCGAAATCCCGTCCGATCCGATTTCCGTGCGCAACCTGCGGTTTTCGGTCCGGCAATGTAGCGACGTTAAAGCGAAATGCACGTGGGCGGGCGCAATGTCATGGGCAATGTGCCCATCTGCCAGCATGGACCACAACTCCGGATCCGCTTTGAACTTTTCGGACACCCCGCGAAGAGACCACCCGTTGGCATCCTGAGCGATTGTAATGTCACCGCCATAGGGCATTGCGGTTTCAAGACACTGCTCTGCCAAAAACGCGATCCGTACGTCAGAACGCGGAGCAGGGGTTTCGTTTTGCCACGCCACCCGTAATTTGCTGCCACGCGTCATATCCCGCAGCACACTGCGCACGTCTTGCACTGCCACGGGCTGCTCACTGGCCGCACCAAAAGCCAGCCGGAAAAACCGGATCCGTGCACTGGCATTTTCGACGCTTTCTGTAATCAAACTCAGCTCTGGCCCTGACGCATCACCAGACATGCCCAAAAGTTCCAAACCGTTGTTGATCGCCCCAATTGGTGAAATCAGGTCATGACAAATCCGACTGCCAATCAATGCCGCAAGATCAGGTGTTGTGTTTTGCATCGTGATCTTGCTCCATAGCGATCATGTCCGAACTCAACGCGATCCTTACGCCGGGAATGTTTGTACGCCACCCAACCCAACCCGATTGGGGCATGGGACAAGTGCAATCCAACATCGCTGGCAAAATCACCGTCAATTTTCCTGATGAGGGGAAAGTGGTTCTTGATGGTAACCACATCACTCTCATCCCTGTTTTTGAACCATGATCGTGGTTTATGAAAGGTTAACAATCGCATCGGCAGAAGAAAATACCCGTTTTGCGTGCGTTGCAAAACGGCAAACCCTCGCTTAAGACACCGATCACCCAAGGCAACGCAGCGGGACATTCATGACAATCGGCTGGCGAAAAGACGGATTCGCACTGTCCATGGCGCGGGACGAAGCTGACATAACCGCAGTGCAACGGTTACGCTATGACGTGTTCATAGATGAATTGGGCGGAGACGGGCCAGATGTGGACCACACAGCCCGTCTGGAGCAAGATCACTTTGATGCCTTCTCTGACCATGTGGTGTTGCGGTCGGAAAAAGACAACGCTGTTGTCGCCGCCTATCGTGTTTTGCGCAGCGACCAAGCGCGCCAAGCTGGTGGGTTTTACAGCGAAACGGAATTCGATCTAAGCCCGCTAAAACGCAGTGGGCGCACTCTTCTTGAATTGGGCCGTTCTTGCGTGCGGGCTGATTTTCGTGGCAGTGCCGCCCTGTTTCATATCTGGAGTGGCCTTGCCCAATATGTCGATCTGCATGGCGCGGACTTGCTGTTTGGAACTGCTAGCCTGAAAGGGACAGACATGGCGCAACTGGCCCATAGCCTGAGCCTGTTGCATCATCTTTATTCTGCGCCCCCAGAACTCAGCCCACGGGCGACGCCCTATCAATCTTTGAACCTCGTGCCGCTTGGTGGCATCGACCGCGCAACAACCATGGTGTCACTTCCGCCCCTGTTAAAAGCGTACCTGCGCCTTGGTGGGCAGGTCGGAGACGGGGCATTCGTGGATCACGCGTTTCAGTGCACTGACGTCTGCATGGTTATGGATACGCGCACCCTGAACGAAAAATACGCGCGTCACTATCGCCAAGAGGCCGCAGAATGAGCAGCCCAACATGGGAAGGCGCGCCAGAACCCGAGATTTCCTTGCCCAAAGGTTTTGCTTGGCTGCGCGTGGTCCTGCGCGCCATACCCATCGTCATTCTTGTGTTTGGCGGGTTGGCGCTTTTGTTGCTTATCCGCCTTTTTGAACGCCCCTTGTTTGGTTTGCATCGCCCCATAACTCCGCACATCACGGTCTTTGTATGCCGTAACGCGTTACGGTTTCTGGGAATCGGCTACACAAAACACGGCACCCCCATGACCCATAACGGGATCATGGTGGCCAATCACAGCAGTTGGTTGGACATCTTTTCGTTGAACGCGGCCGCACCATTATATTTCGTCTCGAAGTCCGAAGTTGCAAATTGGCCCGGTATCGGGTGGCTCGCACGGGCAACAGGTACAGTCTTTATCAAACGAGACAAACGGCAGGCGCGCGCGCAGGCACAGCTGTTTGAAGCCCGTCTGAAAGACAATCACCGTCTGCTGTTTTTTCCGGAAGGCACCAGCACCGATGGACTGCAAGTCATCCCTTTTAAATCCACGTTGTTTGCCGCCCTGTTCAGCGAAACCCTAAAAACCGAAATGTGGGTGCAACCTGTCAGCGCTGTTTATCTCGCGCCTGAGGGGCTGGAGGATCGGTATTATGGTTGGTGGGGCGACATGGAATTCGGCATCCACCTGCTGCGCACATTGGCTGCGTCCAAACAAGGGCGCGTGCATGTTTTGTATCATCCCCCCTTAAAAGTTGCCGATTATCCAGACCGCAAAGCTTTGGCCGTCGCCGCAGAAACCTGTGTTCGCACCGGACACACGCAACTGCGCAACCTCAACACACAATAAGCACTTGCCAAAGCACAACTTCGTGCATATACGCCCGCGCATACACCGCTGGTGGGGCTGGGCCCTTGGGGGAGAAATCCTCAAGACGTCCGCCGGTTGGCCGCAAGGCTGAACCCCTGCCATAGGATAAAACCGGAAAGGAAATACAGACATGGCTCTTCCTGAGTTCACCATGCGCCAACTGCTTGAAGCAGGCGTACACTTCGGCCACCAAACCCAACGCTGGAACCCTAAAATGGGTCAGTATATTTATGGTGACCGCAACGGCATCCACATCATGGACCTGACGCAAACCGTTCCACTTTTGGACGCCGCGTTGAATGTGATCCGTGAAACTGTTGCAAAGAACGGTCGCGTGCTGTTCGTGGGCACCAAACGCCAAGCAGCAGGCCCCATTGCCGACGCCGCAGAGCGTTGCGCGCAGTATTACATGAACCACCGTTGGTTGGGCGGCACGCTGACCAACTGGCAGACCGTGTCCCAATCTATCAACCGTCTGAAGTCGATTGATGAACAGTCCGCAAATGGTTTCGAAGGCCTGACCAAGAAAGAACGCTTGGGCATGGAACGGGACCAAGGCAAATTGCAAGCGTCTTTGGGTGGCATCGCCGAAATGGGTGGTCGTCCTGACCTTCTCTTTATTATCGACGTGAAGAAAGAAGCCTTGGCCGTGGCCGAAGCGCAGAAATTGGGTATCCCAATTGTGGCTGTGGTTGATACAAACTGTTCCCCCGATGGCATTGATTACCCAATCCCGGGTAACGACGACGCGGCCCGTGCCATTTCGTTGTATTGCGATCTGGCATCCCGCGCAGCTCTGGACGGCATGTCTGCCTCCTTGGGCGCAGCCGGTGTTGATCTGGGTGCCATGGAAGAGGCACCTGTTGAAGAGGTTGTCGCACCAGAGGCCCCAGCAGCAGAGGCTGAAGCGCCTGCAGCGGACGCAGCAGCTGCCGACACACCGGCGAGCTAATCGCCGTAAGGTGACGACTATGATACAGAGGGCAGGGTAGGCCTGCCCTCATCCGATTTTGCATTCGAGGAGAGCCAAAGATGGCAATCACAGCAGCAATGGTAAAAGAACTGCGCGACAGCACCGGCGCAGGCATGATGGACGCGAAAAAAGCGCTGACCGAAAACGATGGCGATATGGAAGCCGCCGTTGACTGGTTGCGCACCAAAGGTCTTGCGAAAGCAGCCAAGAAATCCGGACGGACCGCAGCCGAAGGCCTTGTGGCCGTTGTGGTTGACGGCGGAACAGGCGTTGCAGTTGAAGTGAACTCTGAAACAGATTTCGTCGGCAAGAACGCGGAATTCCAGGCCATGGTCAGCAGCATCGCAAACGCAGCTGTAAACGCTGCGGATGTTGACGCGTTGAAAGCAACAGATGTCGACGGCAAAACTGTTGAAACGATGATCACCGACAAGATCGCGACAATCGGCGAAAACATGTCGTTACGCCGCATGGCGAAAGTGTCTGGCGGAACAGTTGTGTCTTATGTGCATAACGCTGCGACGGCTGGCATGGGTAAGATCGGCGTTCTGGTTGCGATGGATGGCGGCGACGAAGCGTTTGGGAAACAAGTTGCGATGCACATCGCGGCGGTAAACCCGGCAGCCTTGTCCGAAGCAGACATGGATCCCGCTGTGGTTGAGAAAGAAAAGCAAGTGCAGATGGACATCGCACGCGAGTCCGGCAAACCCGAGCAAGTGATCGAAAAAATGATCGTCGGCCGTATGAAGAAATTCGTTGGCGAAAGCACATTGCTGAACCAAGCTTTCGTTGTGAACCCTGATCTGACTGTGGGCAAAGCCGCAGAAGACGCAGGCGCAACCATCACTGCATTTGTGCGGATGGAAGTTGGCGAAGGCATCGAGAAAAAAGAAGAAAACTTCGCGGAAGAAGTTGCAAAAGCCGTTCAAGGTTAAGCATACTTTCCTCAAAAGTCTTCAAGGCGTCCCAATGTTTGGGGCGCCTTTTTTGTTGCTCAGCTGGCTTTTCCGGCCACCTGCGGGAGCAACAGAGGGTGACGCTCAAACTCGACCAACCAATGTTTGAGCTCTTCTAATGGCATGGGGCGTGCAACCACAAAGCCCTGAATGGCTGTGCAGCCATATCCCTTTAGCTTTTGTGCGATCTGGATATCTTCAACACCTTCCGCAATGACATCCATTCGCAAAGACCGTGCAAGACGCATAATCGCACGCACGATGATGTCAGACGCCTCATCCACAAGGATGGAGCGTATCAAAGAACGGTCAATCTTGATCCCTTGTGTTTCCAATTGGGCCAGATGTTTTAGCCCCGCATAGCCGGTGCCAAAATCATCCAATCGTGTATGAAACCCAGCAGCGACCAACTCTTGGATATGGCATGCGACGTCAGATTCCGTGGCCTCATCGCCAATCAACACCGTTTCCAACACCTCAACTGCAATGCCACTTGGCGGGATGTCTGCGTTGGCGGTTTCCCACTTCAATGCATCAACCAGATCTGACTTCGACAAGGTCTGGAACGACGCATTGAAACTGACATAGACGTCTTCCATACCCATATCGCGAATGACTGCATAGGTATTGAGCGCAGCTTGCATCGCCGCCATGTCAACGTCTTGTAACAGACCAATATCTTCAGCGATGGCCAGAAATTCGATAGGCGTAATAACCCCGCGTTTTGGGTGGTTCCAGCGTGCTAAAGTTTCCACGCCACAGACAGACATCGACGCAAGATCAATGATCGGCTGAAAGTGAAACTCCATCCCATGACTTCGGATGACATGGGCCAAGTCTTCGGCCAACCGTTTTTGCTGCACATGCTCCCTTTGCAGGGTCGAGTCGTAAATCGAATACGTTCCGCGCCCTCGGTTCTTGGCGTCATACAACGCGAAATCGGCCTTTTGGATTAATTCTTCTGAATCCAATTGCCCCGGTTGGGACACCGCAAGTCCAATACTGGCCCCATAATTTAACGACTTTCCTTCCCACAGCACCGGTTTCAGCACCTTGGATAAAATGTCTTTGGCCACCGCACGCAAAGGCGATGCCGTCCTTACATTTGGCACAACCAAAACAAATTCATCACCGCCAGTCCGCGCTGCCAAACACGCATCACTCACGCTTTCGCCCAGAATCCGGGCTGCGTCCATTAACACAGCATCACCCGCCGCATGGCCATGGGTGTCATTGGTTTCCTTGAATTTGTCTAAATCAACGGCAATCAAACCGACGCATGTTTTGTTTTCGTTGGCTTGAATCAATGCATCTTTGAGATAGACCATCAACTTGCGTCGGTTTGCCAACCCGGTGAGCGAGTCGTAGTTGACAGCCAATTCCAATCTATCTTTAGCCGCCGACAAGGCCCGCTCTCGCTGCACTTGTTCACTGATATCGCGGCATGAAAGAACAATGACCGGATCAACTTCGCCCATGTCCACCGCATTGAGAGACAGCTGATTCCAAAAACGGTTGCCCTGAGCGTCAATGTTGTCTCGCACAGTAAACCCATGAAAATCAGGGGCGTTCAGGTCATACCTAAAGTTCTCTATTTCCTCATCACTGGGGCACTTGTCTTTAGGATACACCCATTTTTGAGGTTTCTTTCCGATCCAGAAGTCACGCGATCGCCCAAAGGTTTTGCAAAACGCCGCGTTGCACCAAATAATAGTGCCATCCATGCGTTGTAACAAAAGACCATCGTTCGACTTCTCGGCGACTGTCTTCAACAGACGTCTGCCGCGATCAATTTTTTTGTTCCGCAAAGCCAAGACGATAAATGCCACACAACAGAGTGCGAGCAGCAACCAACTTGTCGGTGCACTAAGGTGTGTCCAATGGGTGTCTTGCACGGGCAAAGCAACGTCCTGATCAAGAGCAAGCGATGCCTTGTTCTGCCGCGTTCCCCTTAACACACCGACAAATGCGCCAGACGATTTAATAAGACTTCTAGCTAAATTGAAACGGGCAGGGCCCACAGACGAGAAAACGGGATCGCCCCAGAGCGATCCCGTCTCGGTCGTCCATGTCACGGGGATGAGACATTTGGACATAGATCCGACCTGGAAAATGGAAAAATACACCCCCAGGCCGGGCCCGGATAAATCCGGTCGAAAACCAGTGCCCTGCAATCTCAGGGATAATTCCCGGCGTTCCCAGGCTAAAGCCACCACTCACGGAACATCTTCAGCATGCCGATTAACCAGTTGGTAAGAAAGTCAGGGATTCCTTACCTGTGAACAAAAGTGATCTAATGACGTGGGGTCAGTGAAATTTATGGGATTTTCTTCACAAATTTGACGAAATTTCGTGTCAAAGAGTGCCTAAATATCCATCACAAACATCTGATTCTGCAGCGCGGCCTTCAAAACCGCTTGAGCGGTCGTTTCAACAGACAAGGATTCGCGGGCAAGTCTCAGGTGTTTTTCCACCGTCGCAGCGGTTAATCCCATCAACAACGCAATATCCTGCGTAGTCTTTCCATCGCCCACCCATTCCAAAGCTTCGCGCTGCCGTTTGGTCAGCGATCGATTTGGGGCTGTATAGGGCAGGGTGAGGATTTTCAGATGAGCAATATTGTTCATCAGATGAAGATCGCGACCATGCTCGGCCCAAATCTCTTCCACATCAGTTTGGGTCAGACCGACCTTTGCGGTCAGCGCAATTGCTCCTTTGGAGCGTTGCGAAATTGACTTGAAGCTGACTGTATAGCCGGCTGTGACACCCATGCGCTGATTGAACTCGAACATTTTCAGCTCATCCGCTGTCATCGTTCCAGTATCCAACATGTCCCGCAACATCCGCCAGCTGCCTGCGCCTTCGTGTTCCAACGCCCAACGGACCATCGGCGCATAGAAATACTGGCCATCACCCAAGAACACGTCTGTGTATTCTTTTGAATGATTGGTCAAAATCACGAAATCTTCCGGATCACCCAAGGATGTGACCGTCCGATAGCGCGTAAAGCCATAGATCAGCCGGTCAAACCCGTATTCGGCCATTTGTGCACAATGACCTTCCCAAAGCTCTTCCAAGGTTTGGCAGTTCGAGAGCGCCATAAGGTACTTGCGTGTCTTCATCATGGCTTAGATTCCAAATGCTGGATCAACGCGTCAAGAGCCAATTGGTATCCAGACGCACCAAAGCCCGCAATGACCCCAAGACACGCGCGGGCTAACATACTGTGGTGACGGAACTCTTCCCGCGCATGGACATTGCTGAGATGCAACTCAATCACGGGTAACGAAATGCCCGCGATCGCATCGTGCAGCGCAATTGACGTGTGCGTGTATGCGCCTGCGTTAAACACCACGCCCGCGACTGTTGTGCGCGCTTCGTGAAGCGCATCTACAAGATCACCTTCATGGTTGGACTGCTTAGTCATCAACTCATATCCACGCGCCTCAGCAAACGCACGCGCATCGGTTTCGATATCGCTTAAGGTCCGCGCGCCATAAATGTCCGGCTCGCGCGTACCAAGAAGGTTCAAGTTTGGTCCATTAAGAAGAAGAAGTACCGGCATAACGGGTCCAACGATCTGTGCACATGAATATTGACTTGTTATTCATCTTCCTTACGCATCTGTCCAGCAAGACAGCAACGATTTGCGGAATTAGACG
>CALHST010000115.1 GCA_938038825.1 uncultured Paracoccaceae bacterium
AGAGTTGCGAAAGACTTCGGACAAGCCCGACAAACCATTTCGCGTGAACGATTTAACGTTTGTCTTTGGCCATACTCACAAACCCTTTGCTGATCGGGTGGTTTCGTCAGCAAGCCCCAATCCTGTGAAAGTCTATAATACAGGAGGATGGGTGCTAAATGGACCTCGGCTGGACAACGCTGCTGGTGTTTCCATGGTGTTAATTGATGATGCCCTTAACGTTGTTTCCGTTCGGCTTTTTGACACACCAAAAAATGGCATAGTCCACTCCGCCCAGATCGAACTTCTGTCCGAGGATCGCGAAGATGCCCGCAGCTTTGCGCAATCTGTGCAATCTTGGCTCGATGGGTCCCGCCCAGAATGGGACCACCTTCGGGATACGGTCAAAACCGCCTATGAACTGCGACAAAAGATTTTACTGGACCGGACAAACCCTGATCACAGCACATCGGCGAACGCATCATGACCAAAGCATTGACCCCGCGGATTTCGGAGGATTTTTCCAAGGCTCCGAGCGATCACAATATTCTAATTGTCGGTTCAGGCTATGGCGGAGCCGTGGCCGCGTCGAGATTGGCCCGCACTGGTCAGGCCGTTACGGTTCTTGAACGCGGGCAAGAAATTCGTCCGGGGCAATATCCCAACGATATGAAATCCGGAATAGGTGAATTTCAAACGACGCTGAGCGCGGATGGAAAAACCTATGGCAAGAAGTACGGCCTTTATGATGTTCGGATAGCGGACAATGTGAACGTCTTTGTTGGCTGCGGATTGGGCGGAACGTCTTTGATCAACGCAAATGTGGCGATCGAACCCGATGCCGATGTCTTCGAGGCTTGGCCAAAACCCTATTGCGACCGTCCAGATTTGTTGAAAGAACACTTCGCGCGCGCAAAACAAATGCTGGGGTCTCGTCCCTATCCGGCAGAACGCACGTTGCCCAAGTTGGATGCGTTGAAACGCGTGGCGGACGGTCTGCATGCTCCATTTAACCGATTGGACATCAACGTCACATTTGAAGATGGCCACAATCACGCTGGTGAATGGCAAAACGCCTGCACTGATTGCGGCGATTGCGCGTCCGGCTGCAATTATGGCGCAAAGAATACAGTTTTGATGAACTACTTGCCCGATGCGCAGAAAGCCGGGGCGAAACTTTTTGTGGGTGCCGATGTCCAAACGATCCGACGTTCAGGTGATCAGTGGAGCATCGTTGTCAAAGACGTCACGGATGGCGAAACCGAGAGCCGCATCAAAGTCCGAACACTGACCGCGAATGTCGTCATCCTTGCTGCGGGCACTCTTGGATCAACCGAAATCTTATTGCGCAGCCGATGTGACAGCCTGACCTTCTCTGACAAGTTGGGTGACCGTTTTTCAACGAACGGCGATATCTGGGCTTTTGGCTACAACGCCAATATGCGCGACAGTAAAAAGGATGACCGCAACCCGATTTACAGTGTCGGTGCGGGCAGTGTTGATGTGTCTTCAGCGCTTGTTCCACCCTGCTATCAGCCGGGCCCCTGCATCACAGGTATGGTTGATCTGCGCGATCCTTCCAAACCCCTGGACAAAAACATTGTCATTCAAGAAGGGGTCATGCCGGGCGCGCTCGCCCCAATTTATTCGATGGTCTACCCAATGATCGAAGCGCTTAACGGGGATCCTTTCCGTTTTGGCGATCTGCGCACGCGTATGCAGGATGTAAAAGACCTTGGCGAAACGCTGATTGATAACCCCAAGGATTTTGCGCAGACCGTTTATAGCGGACCCGTGTCCCGCACGATGCCCTATCTTGTAATGGGCCACGATACAGCCGCTGGCGCGTTGCGTATGAAGAACGGGCGCGTGTTCGTGCATTGGCCCGAAGCAGGCAAGGACGCCACGTTCAAGCACAGCTCTGCTGCCTTGCGGAAAGCCTCTGACACTATCAAGGCAGAGTACCTGCCAATGCCGCTTTGGGAAGATGCCTTTAACAACCGGGTCTTTTCTGTGCACCCGCTGGGTGGCTGCCCAATGGGGGAGACCGCCGAAGATGGTGCTGTCAACGCTGACCTTCAAGTCTTTGACAACACAGGGGGGCTACATCCTGACCTTTACGTCATGGACGGCGCGGTGATCCCTGCCGCACTTGGGGTCAATCCACATTTGACGATTACGGCACTGGCCGAACGGGCCGTTGCAACATTGGCGGCCTCGAAAAAATGGTCCATCAACTACGCGCCGCATCCCCCGATCAAGCCGCCTGCCCCGGTCATTGGTGATCGAAATGGTCTGCTCGACGTTCTCGATGGCATTGTTGGTCTTCTTGAGGGATTATTAGAAACAATCGACGAAAACCCGGATGATGCGCGCCAAATCATTAAATCAGATTTGGATCAACTCCTTGAATACATTGTAGAGAATTTCCCTGGGCCGGTGCCGCCCAAACTACCAACAACGCAACAAATAATGGTCTATGCGGTGAATGGGGAGGGGCTGCAAAACACAACAAAACCCATTTTGAAACAATGCCTTGATATCCTTTTGCCGATCAGTGACGCCATCGACGACGAGGCTTATGAAAAGGCTTGGGAGCATCTGGAAACCATGATGGGGGATTTTTCCCCGCCTTTTGAATTCCGCGAGAAGATGGTTGGGCGGGTATCGGCCGTTGGAACGCAGGACAAATCTCCTGCGCATGATCCTTATGGTGTCGCTGCAATGGGTCCTGAAAATTTCCGCTTTGATGCCGAAATCAAAGCCGTCGCCATTCGAACCGCCTTGTCCGAACACGGTGAATTTCCAAAGATCGTCGGCAAAGCTGTTTGGTCAGATGACGCTGTTTTTTCCGATAGCAGAGACCGTCACTACGAAATGGACGGGACATTCAAATTTCTGGTGCAAAACCATGAGGAAATTGAGTGTTGGAACATGATCTACGAAGGATACCTAACGCCAGACGATCACGACGGCGAAACCTTGACCTATAGCGGCATAAAAACCCTACAATACCGAAAAGACTCCCATTGGTGGACAGATCTGACGCAGTTGGAATTCGATATCTGTCAAGGTGAGCGTCTCATCGCCCAAGGGGTCCTGAAACTAGGCCTTGAGGACGTCGTTACACAGGCCAACGAGCTTGAGATCAAATATGATCCGCGGGCTCTGCGTAGTGATATCTTCTTAGCGTATAGCAATTTGAAAGACTTCACAGCTAATAATCCTGGCAAGGACTTGCCAGAATTCCTTACGGATCGAGAATGGCGTGCAAGTTTTGCAAAGGGAATATTGTATTTTCTTCACAAAACAATGCCTCAGCAAAAACCCGTCGAAACAGTAGAACAACACTACTGGGCAACATCCTTGGGCCGAATTGGGTCTCTCGTCCTGCGGACCTATGGCCAGTTCTTGGCCTATATGGCCAACTTTCAATCATTGTCCAAATCCGCCGCGGCCTCAGCGGACCTGCCTGAACCAAAGATCTATGAGCCGATTACAAGTGATGGCGCAAAGTTGCGTTTGACCCGTTACGAAGGCGGAACCAAAGGGCCAGTCATTATGGCCGCGGGAATGGCGGCGAATGCGTCTGCTTTTGCGACTCCAACAGTGAAACGCAATCTAACCCAGATGCTTGTCGATGCTGATTTCGATGTCTGGCTGTTCGACTATCGCGGCAGTGGCGCGCTGGAAGCGAGTCTTTCGGCCTTTGATTTTGACGATGTCGCCACACAGGATTGGCCCACGGCCATTGATACAGTGCTGGCTAATGCCAATAACGGTGCAACCGACGTGCAAGTGATGACCCATTGCGTGGGGTCATTGATCTTCTTTATGGCCATGTTGGCAGGCGAAACGCGGGTCCGATCTGTCATCTCGTCTCAGTTGGGTGTGCATACACTTACGAACTGGTTCAAACAGATGCAGATCGATGCGGATCTCGCGCACACGGTCGCAAAGGGATTGCCCGAAAGCCTGTGGCCAATCGTCGATGGGCTCGATCTGGATTATAAAGTCAAATCCATGGCAAAGAACGGAATGCCATTTGTGGATCCGACCTCTCCGTCGAAGTCCCCACATGTGTTGACACTGAATGGAACATCTGACGTTGGTCCAAACGAAGCCTCAGAAATCGATCAGATCATCGATGCTTTGGTGTGGAAAGTGCCCAGCTTTTCACCGGTGCCATGCAGCAGCCCAACGTGCCACCGCGTGAACTTTTTCCTTGGTCCAACCTATAACCATGACCAGCTTAACCAAGCGACACACGACGCCATTAAGGACATGTTTGGCCCAGTGGCGAGCGAAGCATTCTTTCACCTGACCAAGTGTTTTGGTGTTGGCCACGCTGTGCCTTATTCGAAGGACATCGACTATATGGAAGGCTACGCGAACCTTACGATGCCAATCCATTTCATCGTTGGCGCAAATAACCCGCTTGTCGTACCGGAAAGCAGCCTACGCACGATTGCTTGGCTGAAAGAGAAGAACGCAACGCGGGTTGACGTGGATACCCAATACACACGTAAAGTCTATGAGAATTACGGACATATCGACTGTCTTATCGGCAAAGACGCCCACGAACATATTTTCCCTGACATCGTCAAACGCTTCGATTTGACGGGCAAGGTCAAAAAATCGGCGGATCTTGCTTAAAGTTCAGCAATTTCGATCAATTTGTCCCTATCCAGAATGTCGATAAGGCAGTTGTCGAAAGCTACAATGCCGTCGGTGCACCATCGCCTGATATGGCGATTGACGTTTTCCCGTGCGAGGCCTGAAAATTCCCCAAGTTCTGATTGAGAGAATTCTTCGCTCAGTCGGGTCCCGGCTCCATGCGGTTGACCCCACTTGCTGTCCAGCCGCAGAAGGCATCGGGCAAGACGTGCGGGGGCAGAGGTGAGCGCTTGAGAGGCGAACATGCCCGAGGCGTTACGAACGCGAAAACAAAGCGCGACAATGACCTCTTGTGTCGCCTTAGGGTTAGACGCGAGATAGGCAAGAACCTCTGATTGCCGAATGATGCGCCCGGTCGTTTTCCGTAACGCGACTGCATCCGCGCTTCGAGGCTGTCCATCAAGGACAGAAATTTCACCAATGACCTCGCCGGGGCTGCAATGGGCCAGAATGGACTTTCGCCCGACCAAGGATGTCACGCTAATTTCCACCAGCCCCTCCTCCAGCAAAACAACAAAATTGCCGGGATCGCCCTCCAAAAAAAGCGTTTCCCCTTTCTCGAAGGTTTTTTGGCGTCCCTTGGTGCTTAGCTCCGCCAGCAGGAATCCCGAAATGACTGACGGTTCCTTGTCGTCTGGTGAGTGCGGATCAGCGCTGTGCAATGTGGGTCCTTCTCTTTCGAACAGGCATAATCAGGTGCGTGCCGTGACGGAACAAATCTTTCCCATAATGTGGAAGGTAGAAATCACAACGGTGTTTGTCCAGTTGCGCCATTGAACCCAAGCAATAGACACAGGTGCGGTCGCGCGAAATCCCTCACTTCTGCAGCGCAAAGCATCTTCGGGCAACAACACTCGATAGAGTTGCTCAGCCATTGCCCAAACAATTTTCAACGCCTGTGACGCCCGGCACATCAGCCAAAACAGAACTACGATTGGTTGTCACCACATAGACCCCTCAATGGAGGCTGCGCTTCGGAATGTACGTTTTCGGTGCTCCGGTCCCTCTTATCTGGGCGCAGCATAAACGATTATGAAAAGGACATTTGATGCTTGATAATCAATCTCAACCCACGCTTGGTTCAACGCAAATTGCGACCACCAACAACTGGGACACCGTGTTTGCCGTCGATTTTGACGCGGTGAATGAGGGTATCGCAGCGCGTGCCAAATATCCGGGTGTCTTCAACCACCCTCCTCCACCTGGACCACACCCCGATGCAATCAACGGAAATTTCACGGAATGGAAACTGACTGGCGGTTCTGGCCATCTTCTTGAGATGGAAATGAAGATCGGTGAATTTACTTGCAAACGCAGCGGCGAAGCAGACCAAACGCGTAGTAACGCGACAGTTAAAATCCAGCTGAGCTTGTTCACGGTAACTGGTGACGAAGGGAGTGGCGTGGGTGGCGGCACACCGATCTCTTTTAACTTGCAGCCACCAAGCGGGCTGCTCGCCAATTCTGAAGAGTTTTTGATCACCGTTCTCGACTTCAGTTGGGCGGGTTCTGAAAGCGAGGCCGCGCTCGCCGACGATTGTAGGCTTTTGATGGCTGGTTATTTCAATCGGTCAGACATCAAGGATGAATTTGAACACACTTTTGCAACGGTTCACATCAACAGCCGTCTTGGAAAAAAAGACAGCGACTTTGAGTGGATAGCGCCGACCGATACGTCATATGGGGTTATCGAAAACGATGCCGCAGGCGGTGGCAGCTTCGCGGTCTTGTGCATGGTTCAAGGAAATGTCGCACCAGATCACCACAACGTCAGCCCGGCAGTCATTGGCAACGGGCGTGCCGGATTTCTGATCAACAAACCCATATTCCTGGACAACATGATCCGACCCGGTCTTGCCTGTATGTTTGGGCGCGCGCCGGACGATAAAGAGTTTATTGACGACAATTTCACAATCGACAGCGACTCGATCACCAACTCTAAAT
Organism: uncultured Paracoccaceae bacterium; assembly: GCA_938038825.1. Classification (GTDB taxonomy): domain Bacteria; phylum Pseudomonadota; class Alphaproteobacteria; order Rhodobacterales; family Rhodobacteraceae; genus Aliishimia. The sequence continues at coordinate 6,600 of CALHST010000115.1, forward strand.
CTCTGACGATCAACGACTTTTCAGTGAAAGATAATCCGCGCAAAGGCGACCTTGTGACGGCCACTATACCAAAGCGGAGCTTCAGCATTTCAATGGAGGATACCCGCCTGGTAATCAACTTCAATGGCATGCATCATCCATACTACAAGGTCTTGGGAATTAACGACGCCTACGCGTATGAAGCCCATCATTATTACACACTGCAAGCCCAAGCGGATTTCGACACAAGCACCAATAAATTTGGTTTGAAACCCATCGAAGACAATGGCGAATCCTTAGCGTCATACACAGCATCGCTTGAAAAATCTGGGCTCGGGAAGGCAGTCGATGTCGGACTTCTTGTTCTTGATATTGCGGCGATTGTCGGTTCGATTTTTCAAACCTACAAAATTGTCACTGCTGCTAATCCACAGCTCTACGCAGCTTTGCCAGCAGGCCAAGCTCCTACAATCTTTGGAAATCAATTGCTGGGTACCGCCGTCCGCGGCTTGAGACATTTTTTTGCTCAACCCATTGTTCAGTTGCTCACGTCAACGTCGATAGCAGTTGGCGGCATTGCTTATGCAAGCATCAAAGATTCGTGGGAAAATGCCCGGGAAGAAGATCCCGAGAAAATTAAGCCCGACATGCAAGTTTTCGCGACCAGTGTGCTCGCGTCGGTGGAATGGCCAAACGATGCCGGGCTTACAGTCGACAACGTGTCTTTTAACGGCGGTTTCCACATTACTGGCACGCCAGATTTCACAAAGGAGGCTCTGTCGTGAAACACGAATCCATTACACTTCCAAGCGCGGCGCAGTATCGCGCTGACACCGCGGGTTGGGATGCCGTCAATTGCGTCCGAGTAACCGAAATCAACGACGCCATTCGTAATGCTGGCACGTCGCCCGAGCAGATGGAGATCGAACTTGAAGACGGCCGTTATGCGCAGGGTGAATTTGCAAGCTGGCAAGTCGCGCCCGGTGGTGACGGTCAGCTGATCAATCTTGAAATCCCGATGCACAACGTTGAAATCCGTCGCAATGATCGCCAGTCACACCTTGAAAACGTCATTGTTGAGGTCCAGGTCCGAATGGAACTGATTTCGTCTGGTCGCAAGAAAGCGTTGGGCGATAACACCGTCGAAAAACTGCTTGTCATCGCGAAACAGCCAAGCGGACTACTTATGGGGTCCGATGGCGTCGAACGGGCGGCGACGGTCACCGCTGTCGTTGGTGCCGACGATATCGGAGTCGCGTTGAATAGTACTTTGAGGAGTTGCGTCGAGGCGTGGATGAACGAAAACCTCGACAAGTTCTCTCATGTGTTTGCTGCTGTGAATATCAGCCAACGAATAAGCGAGGACACCGAAGGCGAGGCCTTTGCCTGGCTCAAACCCACGGACGTGTCTTATGCGTTTGGCACCAGCCGGACCGACCCAGAAGCCAGTGTACTCGCAATTCTGTGTCAGACACAGGGGCGCAAAATCGACGGGCTGGTCCATCAAGCCGACCCGGGATTGATCCCGCCCGGCTGCGATGCAGGTGTTATGGTGTCCCGCTCTCGGTTTCTGCGAAACATGGTCGGCGAGGCCCTGCCAAATGCTTTCAAAGGGCTCAAGCTCAAAGACATCAAATACAAAGAAAAAGACAGCGGGCTTAGGATTGGGAAAAAGGTAAAGACATCTCAGGTCAAGCACGAGGGCAAAACCTATGACCCTGTTATCCACGAACTTGACCTGACCCTTCGCGATACAGAAATGGAGTTGAAAAGCCTGACAAAGACGAAAGTCGCGCCAGGGGTCTTTTCGGTTTGCAGCGCGACAGCGGCATATGCCTTTGGGCTGATGAAGCGAAAGGACGGCGGTAAAACCATTGGTTTTGTCGAAACCCGCAAGATGAAAACTGTCGATAGCGTCGAAAAGACGAAGGAGGTGACATTACTCAATAACATTCTCATGGCCATTGCGGCGATTAGCGGCCTTGTATTGACGGTGATTTCCTTGGGAAGCCTCAGCGCACCCTACTTCGTGACTATGGCAATCTTGCTCGGCGGTGTCGCAACAGTGGGCACCGCGTCCATCAAAATCGTTGAAATGGTCAAAAACGGAAATGCCCCGCCAATCGATTTGTTGATGGCTAACGCCACGGGTGCAGTACGCTGGTCCACCGGGCGCACGTTCGATCCAACTTTCGCGGCACTCAACAACGGCTTGCAGATCGGCGGTAACTTTGTTCCCGCAGACACCGGTCTTATGACCGCGTCGACCGAGGCTGGACCCGACTTCCACAAGGCGTTTCAGGCCGAATTTGCAGACATTATGAAAGAAAGATTAGACCAATGAACCTTGATGGATGGGACACCTGCTCGATCGTATCGACCGCGTTGGTGAACGAGGCGCTCGCGAAGAGCGCAGAAAAAACAATCCGTACCTTTTCCTACAAAGAAGACGGGTTGGAAATCAGTGGCAAATTTGGAAGCTGGGCGCTTATTGCGGGCGGATCCATGAAGTTGGTGATGGTCGAAATGCCCATTGCCTCTGGCAAGATCCAAAGCGATGGCGAAGCCGAGGTCGATATCGCGGGTGTCAAACTTCAGGCGCAAATGCGGCTTGAACTCATCAGTGGAGACACGCCTGATCGGCGAAA
>CALHST010000116.1 GCA_938038825.1 uncultured Paracoccaceae bacterium
TTTGTGCCATTCATGTTGCTGGGAATGTGGCTGGCGCGCCGGACATCCGCCAGACTGGTGGCCGCGGCCTAGTTTACAAACCCGGTCCGCACCACTTTGTCCGCAATCATATCTGCGACGGCCTCGTCAAATGACAGAAAATGAACTGTCTTCATATGCGCCGCAAACGCATCCGGGTTGTCGTAGATTTCGTACAGCAGCACCAGATTGGGGTCGTCGCCCGAGAGAACCACGTCAAACCGCTGGCATCCGGGTTCTTCTTCGACAGATGTCACTGCGTTGTCTTTCATCAACGGCAGAAACGTATCAATCATCCCAGGTTTGATTCTGAAATCGACAAAAACAGCGAACATAGTCGTCTCCTAGGATCTAAAGGGCAGCTTCTGACCCGCGGCATTAGACTTATACGCCAAATCAGACAACGCCATGTTCGGCAAGTAGTCCGCCACGTCATTTTCAAAGGGCACCAATCCGTCCAAAGCCTGTATCACATGAGTATTCAGCGCAGTAACGCATCCGCCGCCAAAGGTGCCATCGGGCTTGTAGGCAAGCGGCAAGGATTGCGATTTGCTGGCTTGGAATGGGCGAAACCAAACCCGTCCCATCCCATTAACGGAAATAGTGCCACCTTCGCCTTCGATAGTCATCTCGCCCATGGTTCTGCGCGGATCGTCCGTCATGTGATCGGACAAGCGGTTTCCATCAATTGTGCTGCGCGCGCCGTTGGCGTGTTCCATGATCACGATGCCTGCATCTTCGCCTTTTAGAACGGGGTTCAGCTGCCGCAAATCTGCATAGATCGACGTCACATCCCCCAGAAGCCACCGAAACGTGTCGATAAAATGTATCCCGGTTTCGTGCACAAACAGCCGTTCCATCGTTTGGAATGCAGGCTGGCGGCTGAGATAGGCATCAGGACCACGCCCGTCACCGGGACGCAGAACGAACGTACCCGAATAGATTTGCCCAAAAGTGCCATCGTTCAGTTTCTGTTTAATCGTGCGATACCATGGCTGGAACCTGAAATTCTCGTGGATCAAGATACGCGCGCCTGCGGCCTGTGCCTCGGCCGCGATGGTTTGCGCCACGTCCAGACCGGAACAGAATGGCTTTTGACAGATGATCGTGCGCCCCGGTGCCATCACGGCGCGGACCAAATCCGCATGAGCAGCAGGTGGGGCCACGATATCTACGATATCAGGTTTCAGCATCAGAACTTTTTCAAGATCATCAAACGCGGGAACCTGATAGACCTTGGTGGCCCACGCGCGGCGTTCCGGGTCAAGATCTGTCACTCCGACAACCTCTGCATTCGGGATTTTAACCCAGGACCCAAGGTGAAATTGACTGAAATAGCCGAGCCCAACAATGGCAACGCGGTACATGGTTTAAGTCTCCGTCGGGACGTGGTGCCGCGTATGGGCATCCGGATCAATCGCGGGTCTGTGTGTTCCCGGTTGGTGTGGTGTGTCGGTCTTTTGCGCCGGTTGTTCGAAGTCCTTGGCCGTAAAATCGTCCGCGACAGTTCCTATCACATTGACCATGGCAAAACCTCATCCACGCACTCAAGCACGGCCTGCGTCACTGCCTTGGTGCCCATGTCGCCACCAAACTCCATCGGGCGCAGACGGTTTTCGGCAAAGCCTTTGTCGACGGCGTCATCCACCAGCTTGGCAGCATCGGCGAAACGTTCTTGCCCGGTGGTTTCAGCCAGATAGTCAAGCATCAGACCACCCGACAGGATCGAGGCCAGCGGGTTCGCCTTGTCTTGCCCCATAATGTCGGGGGCAGACCCATGCGCGGGTTGGAACAGGCCAACTTCGTCGCCAATTTCAGCACAGGCTGCCATACCCATGCCACCGACAAGACCGCCTGCAAGGTCTGACAGAATGTCGCCAAACATGTTTTCCATGACCATAACGTCAAATTCCCATGGTTGGCGCACAAGGTCCAAAGCCATAGCATCCACGTAGTTATAGTTGACGTTGGTATCGGGAAACTCTGTATGGATCTCGTCAAAGATCTTGCGGAAGAACGCTTGCGAGGTGAACACGTTCGCTTTGTCAACGCAGGTCAGTTTGCCTGGCTTGCCCTTGGCCTTGCGCCGTTCAGCCAGTTTAAAGCCAAACCGGTGCAGCTTTTCAGTGGTGCTGCGCGAGATGCGCATGATGTCTTTGACCTCTGTGTCGCCATCCACAATTGCGCGCCCATGCACAGCAGCGGAATAAAACAGCCCTTCTGTGCTTTCGCGCAAGATAACCATATCCAACCCTGCCGCCCGAGGGTCCGCAAGGCGCTGGGGCGCGTTGGGATAAGCCCGCACAGGACGCACCCCGGCATAAAGCTGATAACGGTCGCGCAAGCGCAGATGCGGTGAAATCTCTGTGCCGTCTGTGTGGCGAACCGATGGAAGGCCGATTGCACCAAGGAAAATGGCAGCGGCATCTCCGGCGGCTTCTTCGCCACCCGGTTCGATATCGTTGCCCGTTTCTTGGAAATAGCCAGCCCCTGCGGCGATGGGCTGTCGGATTAATGCGCCCGCGCCTGTCCGTGCGCATGCGGCGTCCGCAACAGCCATAGCCGCGTCACTGACGTCTTTGCCAATGCCATCCCCGGCAATAAGGGCGATGTTTACAGTCTCTGGCATCCTTTAAAGTCCCGGTAGTTTGTAACTGTCGAGAAGGCCCAAAAGTTCTTTTGCAGCCCGTTCGCGATGCGCGCGAAACAGCGCATGCACGCCATCGGCATCACCTGCGCGAATTTTCTCAAGGATCGCGCGGTGTTCGCGGGTGGATCGTTCTGGAAAGCTGCGCATGCGCAATGTCACCATGCGCGCCCTGTGGGATTGGTCCAGCAAGTCGCTGACAACAGACTGCAAACGTCGGTTGCCATGCAGACTTAGGATAGTGGTGTGAAAGTGGTCATCCGCCAAGGCCCATGCGTCCAGATCCTTGTCCACAACAGCCTGTTCCATTTGGTTACAGGCATCTTCCAGCGGGGCGAGGACATCGGCATCCAAGTTTTGCCGAGCCAAGGCAGCAGCAGCGGCGGGTTCCAAAGCCGTCAGAATTTCATAGATTTCGGCCATGTCAGCGGCTGAGACAGGCAACACGCGCGCGCCGTGGCGTGGGATCAATTCAACCAGGCCATCACCTTCCAGACGGATCAACGCCTCGCGCACGGGTGTGCGAGACATCCCCAAACGCAACGCGATCTCTGGTTCTGGCGCTTGAAACCCGGGCGGCATCCGATTTGACAGAATTTCCGCCTTGAGCTGTTCATAGGCGCCCCCGACAAGTTTGGATTTTGTGCTGTGCATACGTGGCCGCCCCCTTCACAGATCAAATGACATAGGATCAAACGATCGTCAAATACATTAATGCATACATTAATCTAAGGGGGCGCTGTGCCACCACTGGTCGATGCTGTTTGTATCCAAACTGCCCGCAACGGCGATCCCGACCAAGCTTGTCTGCGGCGCGGTGTCCACTGACGTGACCTCGACCACCTGCCCGACCACCTGAACAAGCCATGCGCCCTTGGGTGCAGCGACAAAGCCTTTGACGCGGTACAGGGCTTCGGGACGCCGTTTGAGTGTCGCGATCAAGGCATCACGCTGCATAACCTGCGACGCATCTGCGGACCAATGCACGAAATGTGCATGTCCCGGCGTGCTGACTGGTGCACCGGGCTGCAAATCCCATAGCAGTGGTGCGATGTCTGCGTTTTGCGTCAACACAGGCACAGAATCTGATTGCGCCAAACGGCTTTGCAAGGACGCTGGCAAATCCGCTTTGGACACATAGATCAGGTCTGCGACGTCAAGCTGGCTTTGGATCTGTGGCGCAATTTGTGGATCGGCCAGCAGCACTTCAGCATTCAGCGCATCAACCACAGTGACGATGCCAGCATAGCTTAGCTCGGGCTCTGTCTGCGCGACCTGCGCGATTTTGGCCGGGTCCGCGATCCCGCTGGCTTCGATGATCAGATGATCCGGCCAAACAGGTCGGTCCAGCACATCCCCCACGGCCATGAAAAGATCGGCCCCCATTGTGCAGCACACGCATCCATTGGTCAGCTCTAGCGTATCATCAGATGCGTTTGCCAATAGGGCCGCGTCGATGTTCACGGCTCCGAAATCATTCACCATGATCATCAAGCGTTTGCCATGATCCTCGGTCAGAAGGCGATTGATCAGCGTGGTTTTTCCGGCCCCCAGATAGCCGCCAATAACCGTAAGCGGCAGGTGCGTCACAGCAGGTGAACCTGCCCACCAGAGACCGTTCCCAATACCGGCACATCCTTCAGCGCCATTGGCGCGACTTGCGTTGGGTCTTCGCCCAGCACTGCAAAATCAGCGATTTTACCCGGTTCGATCGAGCCGACTTCGGTATCCAAGCGCAGTGTATAGGCAGCACCCATCGTGATCGCGTAAAGTGCTTCGGGCACTGTTATGCATTCTTCGGCGCCCAACGTATCGCCTGACATCGTTTGACGGTTCACGGCACACCATGCGGTAAACAGCGGCCCCAGTGGCGTCACTGGCGCATCGGAGTGCAGCGCGACGCGGGTGCCTTCGTCCAATGCTGTGCGGGCTGCATTCATGCGACGTGCCATGTTCGGCCCCATTGTATGCGCCACATGCATATCCCCGAAATACCAGATGTGGTTCGAAAAGATGTTGCAACACACGCCCAAGTCTGTGGCACGCCGATACAAGCCTGCATCCATCAGCTGACAATGTTGCAGCACGTGCCGCGCACCGGTCCACGGGTGCTTTTGCATCGCGGCTTCCAATGCATCAAGGCTGACTTCCGCAGCCTCGTCCCCATTCACATGGATATGCATTTGAACCCCGGCGCCATGCATCGCTTCGCACAAAGCAAAAATTTGTTCGGGGGGCGTATTCCACAGCCCGTTTGGCTGACCGCCCACATAGCCGGGCCAGCGCACACGTGCGGTCCAGCCTTGAATTGAACCATCCGTCATAAGCTTCACAGCACCAAGGCGCAATTTGTCCGAAGATTGGCGTTTAAGCCGCAACGCGTAGCGCGCCATCTCTTGCGGGTCACTTCCCGCAGTCCCAATCGCAGGCACAATGCGGATTGGGTAATCGTCCGCCCCCGTCACACTCAGCATCTGCGACAAGTCTTCTTCCTCAAGCGAGGAATAAAGGTCTGTCACTGTGGTGACACCCGCCCGCTTACAAACCTCGCCATAGTCGCGCAGGCTGTCTTCGGATTGCGACAGCCCCCGAAAGTCGATGCCCAAGCGACGCATAACAGGGAACATGGCAGCCATTTCCTGCAGCTCACCGGTTGGTTCACCGTCTGCACCTTTCACGACGCCTTCGGCATTGGTGTCACGACTGAAGCCTGCGAGTTTCAGCGCAGCCGAATTCACGCACATTAAATGGAAGTTCGAGAAAATGATCGCGATCGGGCGATCCGGGCTGATTTGGTCCAGATGGTGCCGGTTCATCCGTTCGTCGGTTAGAAAGATCGGATCAAACCCCCAGCCAACCAACGGCTCATCGGGTTTCAAACCATTTGCATAGGTGCGCAGGCCCGACACCACTTCATCCAAAGTCGTCAGCCCCTTCCAAAGCACGCCTTTGGGATCAATGCGATCATGATATCCGGCATAAGCATACCGCCACATGGCCCCCGCCATCAGATGCGCATGCCCTTCGACCAAGCCGGGCATCAAAACGGCATCTTTGAAGGTGTCATCAGCAGCCACAGCCCCCCAACCTTGGGCGCAATCAGCGCCGCCAACAGCCAGGATCCGGCCCTCTTTCACCGCGACATGCGTGGCCTTTGGCCGTCGCGGGTCCATCGTAAGAATCGAGCGCGCCGCATAGAGAGTAATATCAGACATAAATGCAGTCCCTTACGTTCGCGCAGTTGTCGTCCGTCACATGACGGCCAGCGCCATGGCAATATAGGTCAGATGATGCAGCGTTTGGTCAACGCCAAAAGCACGCCAATAGCTGGCATCCGCCGGTGTATGTCCGGCGCGCTCGGACCATACGCCTTTGCCAAAATCGATGGTGTAATGCACCACACACTCTGCAAACCCAACAGCAAAGGCCAGACCCAAGGGAATCCCAAGCGCCAAAAACACAACAAAAGATCCAAAGCCATGAATTGCACAATGCAACGCGCGGCCGGGATGAACGAAAGCCGCGCGGTTGATCAGCATAATGGGTGTCTGCAAATAAAAGTCTGCAAACATATGCTTGATCTGTAATAAACCAATCAGGATCAATACGAACAAGAGATCCAAAACTTACTCCCCTTTTGGGCCATGATCACTATCTGGAGATGAAAATCAATTGATCCGTTGAGATTCAAGGTTAAGGTTTTGAAATTTTTCCCCGAATGTCATAAATCGGGGTCACATTGACGTTCGGAGGGTGTGATAGAACGGTCGTTATTCAAATTCATTTGGACATATTCAAAGCGCGAGCAATTTATACTGCTTTTGGTGACGCTATTTCTGTTTCCACTGCTTTATTTGACACTTGAGTTGCCAAAACAGATCATTAATGGCGCGATTGGGGCTGATTCAGCGGAAATCGTGGCTTTTGGCATGACCTTTACCCAAATTGGGTATCTGATGGTTCTATCGGGGTGTTTTTTGCTGGCGGTGTTATGTCACGGCCTGCTGAAAATGCGTATCAACACCATGAAAGGTGTGTTGGCAGAACGTTTGTTGCGCCGCTTTCGATACACATTGATCGCCCGGATATTGCGGTTTCCCCAGCCTTATTTCGAGCGCACAAGTCAAGGTGAGCTGGTGTCGATGGTCACCGCGGAATCGGAACCCATGGGTGGCTTGATGGGGGATGCCTTGGCGCAACCCGTGCTGCAAGCGGGTCAAATGTTGACCATTCTGGGCTTTCTGTTCGCGCAGTCTCTCGCTTTTGGACTGGCGGCCTGTGCGTTGATCCCTTTGCAAGCCTGGCTCATCCCGAAGCTGCAACGCACGATCAACGCGCTGAACAAAAAGCGCATCATTCAAGTTCGCGCGCTTGCGGCCGAAATTGGCGAAAGTGCGGCTGGGGCCAGCACATTGCGGATGCATGCGGGTTGGCGGTATCGGCTGGCGGTGATCACAGACCGGTTGGGTCGGCTGTATGAGATCCGTTTTGAGATCTACAAGAAAAAGTTCTTTATGAAGTTTCTGAATAACTTCATCACCCAACTGACCCCATTCCTGTTTTATGCATTTGGCGGTTATCTGGTCATCATCGGGCAAGTCAGTCTGGGGGCGCTGGTGGCCGCCCTGGCGGCGTACAAGGATCTTGCCTCCCCTTGGAAAGAACTGCTGGCCTATTACAACAAGTCCCAAGACATGTCCTTGCGTTGGGATACGATCACCGAGCGTTTTGCTCCGGCAGGGATGTTGGACGCGGACCTTATGACCGGCAGCCCCAACACAATGCCGCGCCTCACGGATGACATTCAGTTGTCCGGCATCACGGTGCGGGATGCGGACGGCAACGCAGTTTTGGAAAACATCACGACAACACTGCCCGGTGGTGGCCTGATCGGGATCACGGCGGCCAGCGAAGAAAACCGCAAAGCTTTTGGCGAATTGATTGCGCGGGAGGTGATGCCCAGCTCTGGCAATGTGTCCATTGGTTCAGCCGCCTTGAATACATTGCACCAAACCACAGTAGCCACGCGTGTCGGCCATGCGTCGTCCCGACCCGTTTTGTTCCAAGGAACCTTTGGCGACAATGTTTTGATGCCGATCCGCTATGCGCCGCTGACCCATGACGAAGTCTTTGCGAAAGAAACCGCAAAGGCAGGCAACAGCATGGATAGGCTGGCGAGCGAATGGGCGGACCCGGAGCGTGGGTCGGCTGAAAGCATTGATGAGTTACAGGATCGCTGGTGTCGTCTGATCGAAGGGATTGGCGGATCGGGGGCGTTGTTCCGTCGTGCGATGGACCATCCTTTGGATCCCGAACTGCACCCGGAATTGGCCCAACAGCTGATCTCGCTAAGGCCCAAAATCCAAGCTACTCTGCGGGAACGCGGTTTGGACACGGTCGTGCATTTCCTGCATCCCGACCAATATTGCCCCGCGCTGCCTGTTGTTCAGAACTTGTTATATGCAACGCCAAAGCAGCCTTTGCCGGCGGACACATTGGCGGATCGCATTGATTATCTGGATATGATGCGCCGCATTAACCTGACCGAGGATCTGCTGGAACTCGCCCTGACCATCATGGACGGTCTGCGCCAGATCTTTGGCAGCGGCGACATTGATCACCCCTTGTTTCAGAAAACCGGGTTGGACCCGCAGCTTTATAACCAAGTGCTGACGGCCATTGATGATATGCGCGCGGGCAAGACGTTGGAAGATCGGGCCTATGCCCTGATCCTCAGCGTGCCGTCATCCATTGCAGCGGAACAAGTGGGGCCAGTTTTCCCCGATCGTGTTCAAGACAAAATCCTGGCATTACGCCACAAATTTGGCGCGCAATTGCGCACTCAGATGGGGGACCTGTTTGTCCCAATTGATCCGGCCAAACCTATCCGCGGTTTAAGCATTTTGGAAAATGCAGTCTTTGGTAAAATCTCGGACGAGGCAGGCCCACAAGCAGAGGCCATCCGGGACGCCGTCGCCGAAGTTCTTCGGGCAGAAGGCGTATCGCTTGAAGTGCTTAAACTGGTGTTTGAGGTGCCAATCAGCTTGGGTGGATCCAACCTGCCCGCAACATTCGCAGAACCTTTGGCGATTAGTCGTGCCGCAATCAAACGGCCCGATATTTTGGTTTTGGACCGCGTTATGATGTCCTTTGGCGAAGAGATGCGTGTGCGCACTGTCGCAGCATTGCGCGCCGAATTGCCCGACACCACCATCATATACCTGTCCCCGGAGCCTGAAGACGGGTTGGAGTTCGACGTCACATTGGAACTGCAACAGGGCCGATTGACCGGATCAGATGTTGCAGAAGAAGAGCGCCATGACAGCGATGTCTCAGCCGATATTGCGCGCCGCGTGCAAGCGCTGGAACAAACCGCGTTCTTTTCTGGTTTGGATCGCAAACAACTGCGTCTTTTGGCATTTGGTGCGCGCTGGTATCGCGCATCTGCAGACCATTATGTCTTTCATAAGAACGACGCCCCAGACAGCGGCGCCTTTATGATCCTTGAAGGAGAAGCCGAGCTTCTTTTGCCCCAAGATGAAGGCGCCGACACCGTGATTGCAACAGTGGGTCCCGGGGCATTGGTTGGGGAACTGGGATTGATCCGCAGTGAACCCCGCGCGCTTGATATGCGGGTGAAATCTGATCTGTTATGTTTGCGGTTGGGAGTCGAAGAATTCCTGGCCGTGGTCGAAAACGACGCGGCGACGGCCTTTAAGCTGCTGCAAGTGGTTGCAGGGTATGTGCGGACGTAACCGCCGCTAGCGTTGGAACCGTGCAAGCTCATGTCCGAACAGGGTTGCAAACAAGCGGAATGCACTGCGCTGTGCCGCTGTCGGATATCGGGCTTCACGATGCAGGCACAAGAAATACCCCCACGGCTGGCCATAAACAGAAATCGGCACGGTCATCTGCGCCTGCACGCCCAAGTCATTGAGCGCAGCAGTTTGCCGTTCAGTCGTTGGTACATAAGTCATTTCTGATTGCAGTTTTTCGACAACGTCACACGCCAAATCAGGTGCCAGATGCAAAGCAACACCTTCAGCGTTGCTGTCCGCAATCAGGTTCAGATTGGTGGGCGTTGGAAAGCCACCGCCTTTTATCACGTTTTCTGCGATTGTATTTGAACTGCTGTTCGGCGGATTTCCTGGTACAATTTGCAGTGTGCTGTTTTGAGTACCCGCCACCACCACAACGTCGTGAAAATTTGACAGAACTGACAGGATGCGGGCACCTTCGGACAGCAACGTGGCTTGTTCCTGTTTGCTTGAAAGACGGGCAGCAAGACGTTGGGTCTGTTCCGAGTGCAACGCCAGCATTGGGGCAGCTTGGACGGTTTCAAATTCCAACGAAATCCATTCATCGGCTTGCGTCATCGTGACATCCACCGCAGCGTGCCCGCCCAAAGCAACATTCAGCAAATGCACAGCAGCGCCCCCATTGGTCAAACCCTGGGCATTGCTGCGCAGGTCATGACTGGTTTGATGTGAGAAAACAGCAGTCAACGGATGGCCCAGTTTCGAAACTGCATCCATGCCAATCATAGTGGCGCAATTTTCCGATGCCGCTTGGACGTGCCAGTCAGGCGAAACCCACAGCACACACGAGATCGGCTGCACGTATTGTTGCTGCGTCTTTCCTTGCAATGGCTGGGGTGTTGTTCTCATTGCGACGTTCAACTCCGGGAAAGACTAAGTTCGTATCTATTCATGAATTCGCAAACGAGTACAGCTTTGCCACCTGACAGACGCGCGCGCTGATCGCCAACCAATCGCCTAAAACTGGATTAATCCCTCCGCCCTGACTTAACCGTTCTTTAAATCCCAGACTGGATGTTGGCAGCGGGGGCGTGGAAGTGGGTGATTTCCATGCAAGTGGTTCAGGCGACTGTTGGCAACAACGGTTTGGTGGGTGAGGTCGTAACAAGCCAGCATCACGGGGTGAACATGTTGTTCCACTCGGACGATGTGGCAGTTGATAGCGATCTTCGTGATGTTGTGCAGGCCATTGGGGCAACTATGGTCCGGTATCCCGGTGGCACAATTGCAGAAGAATATTTTGATCTGGCGAACCCAGATTTGGAAAACACACCAAACGTGGTGGATATCCTGCATGGTTCAAATTCTGTGCGGGTCCGCCAAGACGTTGTGACGTTGTCCGAATATCTGTCTTACAGCGCTGAACTGGACGGGGATCCCGTGATCGTTCTGCCAACCTATCGCTATTTTGACGCCGACACCGGCGGTGTAAGTGCGGGTACGGAACAGATCGTCAAAACCTTCATCCGCGATGTGCTGACCGACCAGTACGGGCAAGTCGACAGTTTGATCGTCGAGCTTGGGAATGAGTTTTACCAAAGCCGCTTTGAATGGACAGACAGCCAATTCGCGGCCCTTCAGGCGCAAATCGGTGAATGGGTCAACGACGAAGCCTCGGCTTTGGGCTTGCGGGGAAATATAACAATTCTGGCGCAAGCCGGACGCAGTGTTTCTGAAAATCACATGCTGGCGTCGCACTTTATGGATGCTGATGGTCCTTCAATCGACGGGGTTGTCACGCATCTGTACGGGACCAATTCTTCTGGAAACCCATTGGGGATTGGCGGCGGCATTGGTCGACGCTTGGAAGATATCAATGACACATGGTCCACCTATCTTGGTCCCGACTTTGATCTTGCCGTTACCGAATGGAACGTGGGCGAAAGTGGGCCACTGACCTCACAAATCAATGGGTTGATGCGATCCGCGCCCTTGCTACGCATCTATGCCGAAATGATTGAAAACGGCGTGGACATCGCCACCATTTGGGCTGCGCAAACAAGCGGCCCAGCAGGCTTAAGCCGGTCCGAAGGCAATGGGTCTGACTTATCGCCAACCGGGTATCTATATTCGATGTTGACCGAAGCCACCGAAGGCTTGCGGCTGGTGAACCCGGACGGAAACTACAAACTGGAAAATGCGGCCGGAGCCGATGTTGGTTACACCTATAGCTTTGAAAACGAACAAGAATCTGTGACTTACTTTGCTTCGGGCATCAACCAGTCAATCCAACTGAGCGCCGATCTGTCCCAATTCTATGACCAAGGCGCCTATGTCTATGCTAAAGTATTGGGCGCAGCAGACGGCACCACCGGCACCGAATATTGGGCGCAAGCAACCACAACGCATCTGACGAACCTGTCATTAAATGGCGGCATCTTCAATTTCACGCTGGAACCGTTCGAAGTGATCGAGCTTCATATCGTCAGTGGCGGCGGCATTTCTATTTCCGGTGATCAACAAAATTCGGTCGCGGATCAACTGCGCGGAAGCAGCTTTAGTGACATCTTGGAAGGTGGATTAGGCAATGACTTGCTGACAGGCCATGATGGCCAAGACATTCTGAACGGCGGGGCTGGGAATGACATTCTGAATGGCCAAAGGGATAACGACACTTTGTCCGGTGGGGAGGGTAACGATGCGCTTTATGGCGCAAATGGTCGGGATCATTTGATGGGCGGTGCGGGTAACGACAGAATGCGTGGCAACGAAAAAATGGACATCCTGGAAGGCGGAGAGGGATCTGACTCGCTGTTTGGTGGCAGCGAAAGCGATCAGCTTTTTGGTGATGCCGGGCGTGATTACCTGTACGGCGACGAAGGGGACGACCTGTTGGACGGCGGAAGCGGCCACGACAAGTTACACGGTGGCAGTGGTGCAGACACATTCGTTTTTAGGAATGGCGACTATGGCTATGACATCATCAAGGACTTCGAAATTGGCATCGATCACATCGACTTGCGTGACTTCAATCTGAACTCCATTGAGGATGTAAAGGCCATTGCAACCGACACCGGATTTGGCTGGAAAATCAAATTCGGAAACGGAGACGTTTTGATGTTGCAAAACATCACAGAAGACCAGGTTCAAGCCAGTGACTTCTTGCTTTAGTCCCGATCTGGTTCTTCAAAAAAGCTCCAGCAATTGGTGAATTGCGGCACGTCAATCTCGTGATATTGGCGGCTGCGGTCCATGCGGGAAAACAAGGTGTCTGCAGCTTTGAGACGCAGCATGAATTCTTGGACCACGCGGCCTGCAATATCGTCGCGTGCTGATAATTCCAGTAAGATGGCATTTGTATTCAACATGATATCAGACCCCCCCAAAGGGAACCGGTCCATACCCTTGAAGCCGGACTTTGTTTGCGGAGATGTCTGCGGATAGACAGCGTTGGGTTTTGCACCTTCCAAAGCACGTTCCGCTTCGTACATCTTAAGCGTGTTGGACATGAAATACGCCGAAGCCCCAATCAGACGTTGGTCTTCATTCGCCCCGTGATCCATGAATGTCTGAAAGGACGAGATCAGCCAACGTGTTGACAGTGTTCCCAGCAAGATCTCATGCTCTTCGGCCCACAAACGTTGAAAGATAAACGCCGCATGATCATTGTGTTCGGTGCTGCGCCGCAAATAGCTGATCGACAACCCAAGCAGCACGCAAATTTCGGGATAACCGCGAAACCGGTGCGCAAGGATTTCCAGTTGATTGTGCATGTGGCGTCGCTTGCCCTCGGGGAAGTCATCCGGCGCTTCGACAGCGCGCAGCCGATAGTCGGACAGATCAGCATTCCGTTCCGGTAGCAACATGGGTTGGGACTGCTCGGACACCCGCCTTGATGCGCGGCCCCACAGGGCCTCTAACCCGGACGACAACCAGTCAGGTCGGAAAACATCGGGCGGCCAATCTGGAAAGGTCTGATCGTCAGCCAGCAAATCCGGCTGCGTCGCGCCCGCTTTGATCACGCGCTTGGCTGCGTTTTTTGCCGTGTCAGACGCACCCGACGTATTGATCAATTCGATGATTTTTATCCCCTCTTCGGAAGGCGATGTGTTCTTACGCAACATGACATCGTCGCCTTCGAAGGTCGCATCTGGCCCAAGTATTGCACGCATAAGCGCGTTAATCGAAGAATAGTCCGCATCCGCGCGATATTCGATCTCGATCAAGTTCTGTTCCAGCCGATTTCGCGACCGCTGCAGCACAGAGCCCCAAAGGTTGGACGTGTTAAAGTGGTTGCTGAAGGCTTCAAAACTGTTGAAACGGCTGCGATGTTGGACATGCTGCGCATAGGCGCTGCGGAGCCAGCTTTCGGGTTCACGCACGAAGAAATAGAACTTGCAGGCTAGGCCGGGCAAACCGCGTTGGATTTTCTTGATATTTTGCCAAACGCCGGGGTAAATCCGCGACTTCATTGTGCGCCCCGGAAGTGGGCCAGACAGGTCTTCGCATGTGATAATGCAATCGCCGGGCGCGGCTGCCACGATAGCCGCGATTTTCTGGATGCAGTCCGTTTGCGCGTCGACTTTGCCGTTGATCATCGCAAAAGCCAGATCAATCACCAGTTTACGATCTACCACGGTCAACGAATGCGCAGCTTTTAGGCGATCGGCATGTGCATCCAAATACGCCTGAATCGCTGTTGATCCGGTTTTATGCGGGCCAAGGTGTACATGAACTGTTTTCGCCATCGTGCCGTTCTGTGCCCAGCAAATTCAGCTGTGCCATTTCCCTTTTCTGGGTCCCTGCTCTCGCGCATGTTTACTGGATTGATCCACGCCGGTCCAACAGATTGCGTAAGTTACATCGACAGCGTCAGTTTATCTGTTTGGCAGCCAAGCAGTCAGGATTACCTAATCGCGGTGCCTGCTGACCAAACACAGCTAAATATCGAACCCAATTGCGGAAAATTGTCATCATCCAAGGGATAAAGACCCCGCCGCGTTTACAGTTTGTCAGCGCACAATTGCTAGACCGTAACTACGGAACGCATGACTGAAATGCATGAGGTTGCGCACCGTAAACGCCAAGAATTGGCGCGTAGTGATTTGGTTTAGTGTGGACATGGGAACGCATGGTGTTTGGCAGCGCATATATTTGCTGCCCATTGTGAGTAAGTTTCGAAGGTTCCGAACTGTTCTTTGATGAGTGTCTGAGTGTTGGTTTAACAGTTCGAACAACCCTTGCCGGGAAACCTCGGCAAGGGTTTCTTTTTTGAAGCACAACGAACAATCCCGCTGACCTTACGGTTTCACCCACCTTGCGTTGTGGCCCAAGACGATTCAAAGTTACGCGTTGATATTTGCATCCAACATGGCCGGAGTCACACGCCAACACTCAGGTTTTTCAGCCGCATAAACACGTTCAAGCGCTTTGAGATCTTCCAAGAACTGCAAGAAAACAGCGCGCCCTTTTTCGTCCAATGCAAAGTAAGACAAGTCTTGCATCAGTTTGGCGCGGTTCACGTTCAGGTTAAAGTTGGCATTAAGCAATCTTTGGAACACATCCACCGGAATGCGCTTGCCGCTGACGTGAATACGCACAGGATTTTTGTCGACCCACATTTGATAGTTCCACATCAAACTGCCCAGCGCTTCGTGCTGTACAGAGGCCATATAGATGAACCCAGCGCACAGCCGCGCCACGCTTTTGCGGGTGATCTTGCCTTCTAGGATGCTATCGACCCCATTTGGCAACCGTTCATTCAGAGCACGGATCCATGCTTGCACGGCCTCATCCCATTGCAGCGCTTCGTCGCTGTCATAATAGGCGTGGATATAGCGCGACGTGTGCGCATACATCACATCGTACAACGCCCGCTGATTGTCTTGAACCGGGGTGTCAAAGTCATCGTCCGGCAGGCCCCGGTCTGTCCAATCAAGGTCGGGAACAATGACACTGGCTTTGTAACTGTCATAGGTCCGCTCAAACAACCCGCACATGCCACGATGGGTAAAAGAAAAGATGGTTTCAAAATCCCCACCTTTCAGCATTTGCCCCTTAGTCACCAAGTAGTTGGAGTTCTGCGTTCCAAACATATGCGGCCACATCAAACGGCACAGAGGGTGGTCGCGATAAAGATGATTGCGTGTCGCAATGGATAACGGCCCGCCACAGGATAAGTGCACCCCGTTGAAGTGATTAACCAGACTGATTTGGGTCGACGCGGCGCACATTGCGGTTAAAACCGCGTCCCGCCACCGGCTGTCATCCGAAGAAATATCGCCCAGAACCGAAGTGATCCGCGTGGCGCTTAACGTGCGGTCCTCCTTGTTCAGCTTGAAGTAAACCTTGCACCCCAAAGGGCGCAACTCGGCGTAAGTCTCGTGCAGATCCAGATCGGTGAAATCCCAAACCAAGGCCCCGTTGACATCCTTGTGCAGAAAGCACGCATAGGGGCTGGCCACTGCCATGCGCCCCAGATCCGGGATCGCCGCGTGATGAAATTCCTCGGGCAGTTTGGGCGCAGGATATACTTTGCGGTAATATTTCGTGTACGCCTGCTTCATCGCAACATTGATGTCATCCACGATTTGCGGCAGCCCATGTTTGGTCGGCGGATAGGCTTTGTACATCCAGATCCGCAGCGAAAATGCGAGCTTCATGATCAACGATGTTTCACCTGGCGGGATGCGATCCGCCATCTGGATGTTGTCGATATCAACACCCGGGATCCGTTCGGACAGGGGCACAGACAACAACATCCGCGGATCCTTTGGCGGCATTGGTATTGGCTTGGCCTTTTTGCCCCGAAAGATGATGATGGAAATACTGTTCCAGACCGTGCGGCGGATCAGCCAACTCAAAGGAAGTCGGTTCGTCATTGTTCTTTGGCCTTACTCTTGGAACGCGGGGTCGGAACGGGCCGCGCGGATCGGTTTCCACGCGGTCGAGTAATACTCTCCCCGGTCGCGTGCCCATGGATCAAAGGCATTTACAATCGGCTCCAGCTGATCTTCCAGCCCTGGCAGGTTGCGCATCAAGACCCGTTTCAGCGGGAACATCTCTTGCTTGTGGCCATTCACCTTGCCCGGTTCCATCATCTTTTCCGGGCCGTTGTTGTTCACCCAGTTCAGGCCAAATTCCGAATAGAATTCGGGGCGATAGCTGGACGTGAAAAAGCGATCTGAAAACAGACGGCGCGAGGCATTCACGATAAAGATCTGGAACTGTGTCTCGGAAATCGCAAACCCATGTGGGCGCGTGGTTTCCGCCAGATACCCGACGATGGTGTCCACGTCTTCGACATTGTCCACCAATGTACCATCAGGGTGGCCAAGGCAGTCATTTGGGAAAGGCGATTGGCTGGTTCCACCGGCTGCGCTGTCGGGGCTAAGCTGCACGTTCGAGATGATTTTAGATGCATCACACACGTGCTGGCCGTAGACCTCGCGCAGAGTTTCAGCCAGTTGGATTTGATCCGCGAGGGCAGCCTTTTCTTCGTCGGTTTTGTTGGGTTTGTCAGCAAGACGCTGATCGACAAAATCACCAAAGCTGGTCAGCCCACGCAATCCGATTTGCCGTCTGAATTCGTTGAACCGGGAAATTCCCCGTTCGCGGTCGCGCACGATATCCAACGCAATCACGTCGATCTCTTTTGTTGGCCCTTCCGGGCGGCTTGGCATGATCAGGTTTTGCAAGAACATCGGGTGGTTTTGCAGACCCAAGGCCCCCAAACGTTGTCGTCCCATCGACAGGGCAATGTTTTCCAGCCCGATTTCGTGCATCGCGTCCGTCGCCTTATGGCGAAAGGTGGTCACAATGGGCAATTTACCAACGATGGCATTTGGATCCGCAGTCGCGTCCCGCAATTCGATCAGGTCAGGCAGCAACGGATGCAGTCTGTAGACGCTGATGAATTCTTCGGGGAAGTTAAAGGGTGAGCCGAAATGGTTCACACCGGCATTATCGTAATCCACGTCCGTGATGTTGCCGTCAACGTCCACGGTGCCCAATCCAACGATGCCTGCACCAGATGAAAACACCGAATAGAACGTGGTTTCCTCTTCCGCCACACCGCTGTGACCCAAGTCTTGCACCACGCGTTTCAGGGCGCGATCCACCACTGGGTAATCATGTGCAAGCCCGTCCCAATTGGAATACATCGCTGTGCGCAGTGGTTCATCATACAGCAGCTGCGTTGTCCATTCGATCGTATGGATTTTGGCGATGGTGGCCGCGACAACAAGACGGGCGATTTCGAACAACTCATCATCGGTCACGTCCCGGTATCGAACGGCTTTTTCGGGCGCGGCAGGGCGGCGCAGGCCAGAATCTTTGTTTGGTCGCCGTTCTGCCATGTCGCGGAATGCGATCACAAAGGTGTTGTGCTCGCGCGCGAACAGGTTGTGATAAAAGCTCATCCCGATGGACCAGTTTTCAGGAAAGGCCGTGGCCTCTTGCCCGTTCCACTTTGGGTTCATTGGGTCAGGTTTGCACGCAGTGTCACCTTCGGGGCATTCCAACCGCAGAATGGGCAAATAGGGGGCCTTGTCGCCACGATCACTGCGCGCGGGGACGGAACGCAGCAACAACTTGGCGGGATCATTCGGATCACGATGCACCCGCGCCCGCGACACCTCGTCATAGCCATAGATTTGTGACCCATCCCACCATGCCGTGACGGTGTTGGATGTCGTTTTATAGGGCCGCGCAAGACGCGAGCCGCCATCAAATGTTGGCGGTTCAGATGTGTCTGCATACAGCGATTGGAACTCTCGCATGGCTGGATCACAGCCCAACGCTTCTTGTTCGCCTTTCGACAGCGGCACAACCTGATTGTCAACGCGGTGTGTTTCGCACCCCATTGGAATGGTGCGCGCCATGTTGTTGCGCCCCTCTTCCAGATGGCTGAACCAGTCATGGGTCATGAACTGGATCCAATAGGCCGCAAGAACGTTGAAGAACGGCGCTTTTTTATAGTCGCATTGCGCATCAACAGAATTACCCGGCAATCCATAACCGGCATTGCAAAGCTCCGGCTGGGATTGCGTGCGCGAAAACAATTTGCGGCTGATCACCTGTGGGTCTGGCTGCAGCTTAGTCAGACGATCCCCATGACGGTTCTGGATGAGCGTATCGCCAAGCTCCGCCGCCTCGACCGGGAAAGTTGCCTCGAATTGCACGTTTCGCGGAAACGCCATGCCCGTTGACCCCATGGCAGGGTTGCGCATGTCGTTGCAAATGCCATCGGTTGTACGGAACCGGATCAGATCACCACGGCAGGTTTGTTCCCCCGTGCCCCCAACCGACGCATAAGCAGGGTGTGTGTTGGGCAGGCGCATTTCCGGCCAAGTTTTCAATACCTTACCGTCTCGGCCATTGCGACCATTCACATAATCTTCGTAGGTATAGCTGTCGAACAGATTGAACTTAACCAGCTCAACTCGCTGGCGTTCCAAATCCAACAGGGCGCCATCAACACCCCGACCATTACGTTCCAGATGTTTGGCGATAAAGGTAATAGGGTTGAGATGCCCGGATTTTGAGCTTTCGTCGCCCGTCGCCCAATAATTCGACCAATCCACCCAAGGCGTGTCCCGATAAGCGGTCGCATGCGCCCCGCCCCGACAATCGGCTGTGTCTTCTAGAACCTTGCCCAAGAAACGGTTGTCGCGATCATCTGCAACCGGGGCCAATCCGCGATCCAGCATTGTCACACAGCTGTTCAGTGTTGGATCTAACGCGGTCCAGAACGCCAAAAAGACAACTGCAAAGACTCCAAGCCCTGCGGCGTAATATCGTTTCATAAACTTGCCCCCAATATCCGCGCAAAGATTGCCCGGAATGTTCCCATGCCTCGTTTTTTACTGAATTGCCGCAACGACAGTGTGAGCCATGTCACACGTCACCGGCGTACCAAAAACAAAATCAGGCTTACCGCGACCAAAAGGTCTGTCCAAATGATCAGGGTCAGCCACCAATTCGGAACAGCCAGCCCCATGAACTTCATGGCATAAGCACCCGCCATTCCGAGCGCCATGATACCAACTGTTGCCGCAGCCCAGTGATCCGCACCGGCCAAAAAACCACGGCCCAAGACAAAATAGAACAGCCCAATCACCAAAAGGAATATGGCGCTGAACGCCAATCCTGAAACCAAAACGGCTGTGACATGCATTGCAGCCGTCATACACATAAAGACCCCAGCCATGGCCAAAGCTTTGCTTTGCGAAGCCATAAGCGTGTCCTCCTTTAAATCAGTGTGTTTCGCGTGGAATTATTTTTACAACGATACGGACCGTGACCAATTAATCAAGCGGTCCTGTATGTGCCTGCCCGATGTTTACCATTGACGCCCCCAACCCGCTTCTCAATAGTGCGGCGTGGATCTCTTGTGGGGAGGGGGCCCTAATTTATGTCCAACGTAGCTGGAAAAGCCTATTGTTTAAACGTGGTTACGCCAACAACGCGATGGCATGCCTGGGTTAAATCACTCATTTTTATCGCTGTGCGTGCCTTCCCTCAACTCATGGCGGGTCTGCGCGGCTTGTCGATTATCCATTTTGCACGATGGGCCATCATCCGGGGCCATCAATGGCCCGTGCCCAAAGGCGCGAAAAAGCCGAACTTGTATTACAATTACACTTTGTTTTGCTCGAACTTCAATGGAACTTGGGGGCAATATATCGACGCGTTTTCGGATGGGATTCCATACATGTTGGATTTGGCGTGGTTCAAGGATTACCGCTATCCATCCTCGATCCCATTAGAACCGTTCCGCCGCTATATTCGGCACAACCAGATCAACACGGAATACTACTATAACGCGACTCCGGGCGCCGCACAGCGCGATATTGTTGCATCCCTGCGGGTTTTAAGGGCGGTTCGGGCCCTCGCTGATATTCAAAAAGATCTCGATCCTGTGTCTTTTCGCAAGGAATACATCCGAACCTTCGCCTATATCCAAAATGACTTAGGATCCATGGGCCCCGGTGCGGTGCCGTCTTTGCCTACAGAAGAAGCCCACATCATACGACAAGCTGCCATCGACAAACGATGGGCCGCGCCCCCCAAGCAGGAGCCGTAGAATGGCCAATTATGACGCGGGTCACTACTTCCTGACCATGATGGCCCCGATTGATCGCAACGGATACATCGCCATAGACGGTGTGCGCCGGTCTTTGATCGACCATGTCCGGGAAGTGTTGGTCACCTTGCCAACAGCGCAGCAGGATAAATTTAGCGTTGCCAGCGGACTACAAAGCCCTTTTGCGCGGGTTCCCGGCACACATTTTGCGCATTTCTTTGTGATTGATGACGTTGTCTATAACGGGCGCCGTCCTTCCAGTCCGATCTTGGATCTGATCTTTAACGTCAAACTGACGATCAACGAAAAAGTCGATCACTTGCCGCATGCTTATCTGGTCCTTGCACTGGATTTTGACGCGATGGATGGCAGCCCCGCTGCCTTGCGTTCTTACACCGACGGATTGTGGCGTCACATGCAAGACGAGCTGGCGTTACTGTTTGGCAATTGCATTGGGTTCAAGGACGTAAACAGCGCCGAGACATTCTTTGAATTCGTGCAAGTCACACAGGTCGACACGTCTTTGCCTTTCAACGACTATTGGGCGTACGAGCCTGACCCCGTCAGCCCGGCACGCTATTTGCTGGCAGCCGCGTTTGTCATCTTTGCGCTTGGTCTTTCAGCGTGGGGTGCTGGGTGGCTTGGATTTGTGCCTGCTGTCTTGTTGTCGCTGATAGGAAGCCTTGCAGCTGCGATTGGCATCATTGTGAAGCTGGGACTAACCCCTTTCCCCGCCGCACCGGACAGCGATTTGGGATCGGTTCTCAAGGCGCTGTATATCCAGCAGATGTTTGTGGCCTTCGCCCAAAACACAATGGGAATGTCTGACGACAAACTCTATGCCGCGTTCGAAGCGTTCTGCGCCCAACACAAACCCATGGACATTGAAGGCCCCACCCAAGCGCCGGGCGAACTTTCGAGTGAGGTTCCAAGATGAACGCGATGGACCTAAGGGATATCCAAGGAAATATCGTGCGCGCCTATGGGCGCTATGGCTTTCCCCATGCCCGGTATTTTCTGTTTCACATCGCAACCCCATCAGCGGGTCGGCGTTTCATTGCAGACCTGTTGCCCAAAGTCACAACCAGCGAGCGTTGGCGCGACAATCCGGATGGGGACACGGTGTCTGTGATAGACCGCCCCAAGGTGACATTGAATGTGTCCTTGTCATGGAAAGGCCTGCAAGCGTTGGACCTGCCCACGCAGACATTGACGCGTTTTCCAAGGGAGTTCATCGACGGCATGGCCGCGCGGGCGCTGATCTTGTCCGATCTTGGGCCCAGCAGTCACAGCAATTGGGACAAAGTTTGGCGGGACCCTGCAGACGGAGTTCGGGGCACAGAAACGCATGTTCTTGTAAATCTAAACGCGCAAATGCGGGAAGACGGCACCCCAGTTCCTGAATTGGATGAGATGACAGATTGGTTGCGCAATTTGGGGGCAACCCGCCACATTACTTTGCTTACGGGACATAACCGCGATGGCGGCGATTACCAGCAAGCCGGGGCCCATCTTGTTGAAGGCTTGGACGGCAAACTGCGCGTCGACAACAAAGAACACTTTGGATTCGTGGATGGCATCGGCAATCCGGTCTTCGAAGGCCAATACCCAGATAAGGTAGAAGACCAACGCACACCGGGGCGCGGGAAAATCATGCCTGATCAAAGCTGGAAACCAATTGCCACGGGTGAATTTCTGCTTGGTCATGCCGATGAAAGCCAAGAGCTTCCCCATGTACCGGAACCCCCGCTGTTCACACGCAACGGAACCTTTCTGTGCTTTCGCAAGTTACATGAAAACCCCGGCATGTTCCGCAAGTACATGCGGGATCAGGCAGAAACATATGCGCACCTGTTCGACGTAGCCGAAAACGAAGCCGACATCACAATGCGTGCGAAAATGGTGGGGCGCTGGCCCAATGGGGTTCCGCTTATGGTCGCGCCAACCTATGCGGAAATGCTAAAATTCGATCATGATTGGGCCGACATTCCCGACATCCGCGCCAAAACGGGTCACCGCACACCCGCCGAGCAAACGCGTTTGGACGCCTACAAGCAGCTTTTGATCGACTTCAAATACCGTGACGACCAACAGGGCGTGAAATGTCCCATTTCGGCGCATATTCGGCGCGGCAACATGCGCGATATGCTAGACCCGATGATGACGTCCAAAAACCCAAAAGACTGGACGGGTTCGGCCCTGACAAATCGGCGGCGGATCTTGCGCCGTGGTTTGCCCTATGGTGCTTTTGATTTTGACAATGACGACGACAGCACAGAACGCGGCGTGATCTTTATCGCCATGTGCGCCGACATTCAGCGTCAGTTCGAATTTGTGCAGCAGCAATGGATCAATTTCGGCATGGATTTCAATGCTGGCAACGATACGTGTCCCTTACTTGGCTACCACCAAACCCCCAGTAAGTTTATGGTGCAAGCAGATCCCGACAGTGGTCAAAGCCCTTGGATGATGACCAATCTTCCGCAATTTGTGGAAACCCGGGGCGGGGACTATTTCTTTGTCCCCAGCCTGAACACATTGAACATGATGGCCCATGGCCTTGTTGATCCGACATAGGGACACGACAATGACGAAACTGCCCCCTATGTCCGAAGCCGAAGAGCTAAAGCGGCTGGTCGATATCAACGTCGATTACGTTGCGCGCAGTCCCTACCCCACGCAACGATCCGAACACGGCAAGGGGGTCGCGGACCTGCGCGCAACGTTCACTGTTCTGGATCACGTACCAACTGATTTTCAAATTGGCCTGTTTGCGCAGCCCGGACCCTATGAGGCGATCATCCGGTTTTCCAACGGGGCAAAACAGAATGACAGCAAACGCGACACGCACGGAATGGCGATCAAAGTGCTGAATGTGCCAATGCGCACGGCCCCCAAAGGGGATGATGGGATCCCCTTCCAAGATTTCATCATGCTGGACAGCCCGATCTTTGTGATGGGCAGCGTGCGCAATTATATTCCCTTCAATCAGTGGTTTCTTGAGGCCAAAATTTCATTCTATGGCAAGTTGCGCCTTGGTCTGCTGTTACTGCAAAACCTCCGTTGGGTGCGCTCGGTTCTGCGTTTAGCGCTTCACAAAGCCAACGCCCCGCTTTCCACCAATTATTGGAGCACGACCCCCTATCAACTTGGCTCTCACGTTGTGAAATACAAAGCGATGCCCATCGGACCTGCTGAGGCGCCTCCGATCTCGGGCGAAAACGGACGGCGCGTGGCCTTAAGACGGCAGTTGGACAAAGGTCCCGGCGTATTTAGCTTTGGGATCATTTTGCAAACCAACCCCGAAACCCAGCCGATCGAAAATCCCCGGATTGATTGGGAAGAACAAGGTGCCGCGTTTACGGCCTTGGCCGAAATTCACATTCCATCAGAACAAAGTGTCGAGGCGCCTTTGGACCTTGAAAATGCATTATCCTACTCACCGGGACACGCATCAGTAGAACATTTCCCATTAGGCGCAATTAATCGCGCTCGCGTGGCGATTTATTCAGCGGGAAGACGTGCGCGGCTTGCAGCCTTTTCAAAGAAGACCTAGACTAATCATGCTGGAACAAGCCTAAAAAGGGCATTTCGGACATAAACAGGCAACATTTTACGCGCATATTCTTTTTTG
>CALHST010000117.1 GCA_938038825.1 uncultured Paracoccaceae bacterium
GCAATTGAGCCGAAAGTTTATCCACAAGCCGATCAAGTTTTCTGGACTCAGTGTGCAATCTGTGCCCCACTCTCGCGAATAAAAGGGAGCACATGTTTTGTGTTCCTGAATTGGGGGGATGAATAATGGTGTTTCGCGCAACGACTCTGCGTGGCAAGTTTCTGCTATTGGTCGTTCCCCTTATTTTGGCAGCGCTCACACTGGTTTTCGCGTTTTTCGAATTCAACGCCAATAAACGCGCCGCAAATGGTCTGAACAACCGGCTTGAACAGCTGCTCACCCTGCAAAGTGCGGTTCTTGTAGAACCTGTCTGGAATTTGGCAGAACGCCAGATTGAATTGATTATCTCGGCCATTTCCGGCGAAGGCGATGTGCTGTCTGTCAAAGTCGTGGACGAAACCGGAGCCATTCTGGGCAAATTTGGCCCCCCCTTTGACGGGCTTGAAACCAATTACGCAGGAACCCGCGATATTGCGCGCGTCAGCAATGATGAAAGCCGCGTCATTGGAACATTGTCGATTGCGCTGACGGACCAATCCATTCGGGTCGAGCGGAACTCTAGACTGCTTATGGTGCTGGTTCTTGCGCTGTTGCTGCTTGCAGCCATTATCGGAAGCGCGTTGATCGGCAACAGGCGCACCATTGGCAAACCCCTTGAACTGCTTTTGGAATCGATCAATCGCAAAAGCGCCAAACCGGATTGCAAATTCAAGCGGGTCGAATGGCAAAGCGGCGATGAAATGGGCGACGTCATTTCGGCCTATAATGACATGTCGTTCAAGCAAGAAGCCTCGGATCTGGAGTTGCGCAAAGCCTATGACGAAATGGAAGACCGGGTCGCGCAGCGCACCAAAGAGCTTTCGACCGCCAGCGCCCAACTGACAACCGCCATTGAAAGCATGTCCGAAGGCTTTTGCGTCTTTGATGCAGATGATCGTTTGGTTCTGTGCAACACAACATATACCCAATTGATGAATCCCGGTCAGACAGACATTCTGGTTCCCGGCGTCAGTTTCCGCGAAATTCTGGTAAACGCGACTGCAAACGGCAGGATTGAAGATGCCAAAGGGCGCGAAGCGGAATGGATCGAAGAGCGGCTCAAACAGCGTAAAAACCCCCGCTTTTCGGCACTGCAAAAGCGCGGGAACGACACGTGGATTCAGGTCACCGAATACCGCACCCAAGATGGCGGAACTGTGGGCGTTTACAGCGATTTGTCGGAAACCAAGCGTCTTGCGATCGAATTGGAACGGGCCAAAAACGAAGCGGAACGGGCCAACGAAACCAAAAGCACCTTCCTGGCCACCATGAGCCATGAAATCCGCACGCCGATGAACGGGATCATCGGGATGAACAATCTGCTTTTGGATACCCAACTTGACCCGGACCAACGGGATTTTGCGGAAACGATCAACCGCTCTGCCGAAGACCTGCTGACCATCATCAACGACATCCTCGACTTCTCGCGCGTGGAATCCGGTAAGTTGGAAATGGAAAATACCAACTTCCGAATTCGCCATTGTGCCGAAAACGCGCTGGAACTGGTTGCCGTTCTTGCCAAGAAAAAGAACATTGATCTGGCCTATATTCTGGAACCGGATGTCCCCGAAGTTTTGGTGGGTGACGAAGGACGGCTGCGGCAGGTGTTGCTGAATCTTCTCAACAATGCCGTCAAATTTACCGAAAGCGGCGAAATCGTTCTGAAGATTGGCAACAAAACCGCAGATTGGCGCGTCGGAGATAAGGTCGAACTGGATGTCTGTGTGCGCGATACCGGCATTGGCATCCCCCAAGATCGCATGGACCGCTTGTTCCAGTCCTTCTCGCAGGTCGATGCGTCGACCACGCGGCGTTATGGCGGAACGGGTCTGGGCCTCGCGATTTCCAAGCGCATTGTGGAAATGATGGACGGCAAAATGTGGGTTCACAGCACTGTCGGGGAAGGCGCTGAATTCTGCTTTAACATCCATGTACCTGTTGGCGAAGGTATGGCTGACGACACGCTGACGATGGAACAGGTCGATCTTGCTGAAAAGCGCGTCATCATTGTGGATGACAACCCAACCAATCGCGAAATTCTGCTGCGTCAAACCAAAAGCTGGGGAATGATCCCGACGTCCTTCGAATTCCCGCGTGACGCCTTGGACGCCATGTCCAAAGGTGCTGAATTTGAATTGGGTATTCTGGATATGAACATGCCAGACATGGATGGGCTTCACCTTGCCATGGAAATTCGCAAGACCGCCGCCGGACAAAACATCCCGCTTTTGCTGCTTAGCTCAATTGGCCGGGTGATTGATCGCCGTGATGATGATCTGGAACAGGCGTCCTTTGCGGATATTCTGTCAAAGCCCATTCGGCCATCCGCGTTGCTGGACAGCTTGCATGGCATTTTTTCTGCCAGCGTTCAGAATGTCAGCAGCTCGAAACGCAAAAAATCCGGGTCAGAGTCGTTTGATCACGCGCTTGGTCAAAAAATGCCGCTGCGCCTGTTGGTTGTTGATGACAACGCCACCAATCAGAAACTTGCATCCATGGTCCTGAAACGGTTGGGATACAGCTGTGAACTGGCCTCAAACGGGTTAGAGGCCGTCGAAGCCGTCGAAAACTCTGATTTCGACGTCATCCTGATGGATATCGAAATGCCGGAAATGGACGGGATCGAAGCCACCAGCGCCATACGGAAACTCAAAGGGGATGCCGCCCCGCATGTGGTGGCCATGACCGCCAATGCGATGCGCGGGGACAGGGACCGGTATTTGGCTTTGGGGCTGGATGATTACGTCAGCAAACCCATTCGGGTCTCTGCCATCACGGATGCACTTAAGGCTGGGGCACAGGCCATTCAGAAAAAGGCCGACAATGGCGACATCGCCAAACCCGCGCCGGTCAACACACCGGCAGAGGTCACAGCACATGAACCTGCGGCACCGGACTTGGAAAACACCGCCCCTGCTGTGCCTGACACACAGGACACCGCAATTGTTCTGGATCCAGAGGCGATCTCAAATCTGCTGGAATTGCTGGACGGAGACACAGACGCCTTCGCGGAATTGGCCAATAGCGCAAAAGACGAAGGCGAACAGCTGATCGTTGCAATGAATGCCGCGCGTGACAGCGGCGATGTCAAAGGTTTGGCACGCATGGCGCATTCCATGAAAGGCACCGCAGGCGATTTCGGGGCCACGGAATTGGCCAAACATACAAGCGAGATTGAACGGCTGGCCAAGGCTGACGACATGGACGCAGCATCTGAACGCGTCAGCGCAACAGAAAGCATCTTCAAAGCCTCGATGACTGCCATTCAAGCCATGGTGCGCCAGAATGAACGCTAAGATGAACCGACACAGGCAACGGAGCACCACAGAGTGCAGGATATGAACCACAAAGTATTGGTGGTCGATGACAACTCGACCAGCCGCCTCAAGATGTCGATGGCCGCAAAAAAGCTGGGCCACGAAACATCCCTTGCCGAGGACGGGCTTGTCGCGTTGGAGGTGTTGCGTCAGGGCACGTTTGATTTGGTCCTTCTGGATATCGAAATGCCCAATCTGGATGGGTACGGCGTTTTGACCGCGATGAAAAACGACCCCCTTTTGCGGGATATTCCGGTGATCGTGATTTCTGCAGTTGACGAGATGGACAATATCGTGCGGGCCATCGAATTGGGCGCACAGGACTTTCTGCCCAAGAATTTTGAACGTGTGTTGTTCACCGCCCGCGTGGGGGCCTGTTTGGAAAACAAACGGCTTTTGGATCAGCGCGCGGATCACATGGTGCAGATTGAAACGGAACGCAAACGCGCAGATGATTTGTTGCACGCCACCCTTCCCGCCGCCGCCATCAAAGAGCTGAAAAGCACCAACCAAGTGCAACCGCGCCGATACGAAAACGTGGTGGTCTTGATGGCGGATGTGGTTGGCTTCACACGGTTTTGCGACACCAATCCCCCCGAAGATGCCGTGTCCAGATTGGAAAGTCTGGTCAGCGGTTTCGAAGAGATCACCCGCAGCCATGGGCTTGAAAAGATCAAGACCATTGGGGATGCCTATATGGCTACAGCGGGTCTTTTGGAACGCAACGCGGATCCTGTGATCTCGGCCGTGCGCTCTGCTTTGGAAATGGTTGACGCGGCCCCCAAGCTGGCCTCGGGATGGCAAGTGCGCGTAGGGCTGCATTGCGGCCCCGTGGTCGCCGGGGTTATCGGCAAACAGCAGCACCTGTTCGATCTGTGGGGCGACACGGTCAACACGGCTGCCCGTCTGACCGGGCTTGCCGATCAAAGCTCGGTTTGTGCGAGCCAAGTCATCTGGCAAAACGCCGCCTTTGACGGGCAATCCATGGGAACATTTGAAGTGAAAGGCAAAGGGGCGCTGGAAGTGTTCAAGATCACCGGAACCTTGCCGTAGATTACGATTTTTGTCGCAATATGTGTTGGCGACACAGTCATATGAACCAGCCAGACTGGGCTAATTATTTGAAACGACCAGCCTGCGTCGCTGTGGGATAGGGAATTGGATTATGAATGACATGATTTCAGCGGACTCCATCAAAAGCCAAGGAACGTCCATTAAATTTGTTCTGAACGGGGACACTGTTTCCCTGGACAATGTCGATCAAAATACCCTGTTGATCGACTACCTGCATACCAATGACATTGGGCTAACGGGCACCAAACTGGTTTGCGGCGAGGCCGGGTGCGGCGCCTGTACTGTGATGCAAACAAAATGGGATGATGTGGCACAGCGCTTGGTCGATCAGCCGATCAACTCCTGCATTCATCCCCTTGTGGCCTGTGACGGGATGATGATCACAACCACCGAAGGGTTGGGCAACACCAAGACGGGCCTAAGCCCTGTACAATTCAAACTGGCCGCCAATAACGGGTCGCAATGCGGGTTTTGTTCCGCAGGGTTTGTGATGAACATGCACAGCTTGTTGCAGGCAAAAGGCGACACGCTGACTGAGAAAGAGATCGAAGAGGC
>CALHST010000118.1 GCA_938038825.1 uncultured Paracoccaceae bacterium
ATGGGCGACAATGACGCCATCGATGCAGCGGGCCATGATCGCCGCGACCTGAGTGAACGGGTTCTCAAACTTTTCCTAATGCACGCCCTGCGCGACGGCTATTTTCACGCGGATATGCACCAAGGCAATCTTAAGGTGCACGCTAACGGCGATATCATCGCCTATGATTTTGGGATCATGGGCCACATCGACGAATACACTCGGCGCGTCTATGCCGAGATTCTGTTTGGCTTCATCCGCAAAGACTACAAGCGTGTCGCGGAGGTCCACTTCGAGGCCGGCTATGTCCAGGCCGACAAAGACGTCGATGAATTCGCCCGCGCTTTGCGCGCCGTGGGCGAGCCGATCTTTGGTATGGATGCTAATAACATCTCGATGGGTCGTCTCCTGAACTATCTGTTCGAGGTCACCGAACGCTTTGGCATGGAAACCCGGACCGAACTCATCCTGCTGCAACGCACGATGGTTGTGGTTGAAGGCGTTGCGCGCTCGCTCAACCCAAATATCAACATTTGGCAAGTCGCCGCCCCCATCGTAACGGATTACATCCGCAAATCGGTTGGACCCCAAGCTGTGCTCTCAGATCTCGCCAAAACCGCCCGCGTCATGGCCCGCTTTGGTCCACGCCTGCCACGATTGGTTGAAACCGCCCTGATCCGCCAGGCCGACGTGATGCCGCCGCCGCGCCAAGGTTTTTGGCGTTGGATAGTGCTGACAGCCGCGCTGGCCGCCCTTGCGGGTGGCGCAATGACAAAGTTGTTCGAGGCGCTAATTTAGGCACCGCACGGTACGGTTTTGGACTGCGTAACGTTACTCGCAAGGCGAACATAACTTCGCTATAGTGGGCTCATGGCCAAGCCAAATCCATACCGCCCGTTTACGCCCGACCCAGATCAAATGGCCCGCTGGCCGGACGTTTCGGGCAACACGATCAACGGACTGGATGACCCCAATCCCCGCAACCCGTCCATCGTCTATTGGGCACCCAATCCTGACGACATTCCGCATGGCGAAATGCAGCGCTGGTTCTACACTGTCGACCCGGGCGATCCGCGTTTTGCTGAGGCCCGCAACCAGCGCCAAAGGATGCTCGCCACGCCGCCAGAACCGGTGCGCCCAACTCCAATTCAGCGCAGCCCAGACGATTGGACATTTTCCCTACAGGATTTTGTAAATAAAGGAGACTGCGAGAAAATTGGAGTCGCGAAGATGGACCCCGCTTGGGTTTACGAAGGCCATTCGGTCAGCCAACCTCGCGTCATCATTGCTGGTGTCCAACACGAATATTCCGAAATTTCCAAGGCCCCGGCGTCTGCTGGTGGCGCGGAAGTCATGGCCCAATACAACCGTGCTATGGCCGTCGCGCTCAAGATCTCAAACTGGCTGCGCGGGCAGGGCTGGGATGCAAAACCCGTGACCGGCCCAATGGCTGGGGACATCACTCTGATCCCGCCAGCGCTTGCCTGCGGCTTTGGGGAACTCGGCAAGCATGGCTCTATCATAGACCGCGATATGGGCGCTTCGTTTCGACTTGCTGCCATCCTAACAGACGCCCCCTTCACGACCACCCCATCCGCCGATCACGGCATTGACGGGTTTTGCCAAAACTGCCGCATCTGTGAAGACGCCTGTCCACCCAGCGCGTTGTTTCCGGAAAAACAAACAGTGCGTGGACACAAAAAATGGTATGTCGACTTTGACGCCTGCCTGCCCTTTTTCAATGAACACCAAGGCTGCGCAATCTGCATCGCAGTTTGCCCGTGGTCACGTCCCGGCTTAGGATTCAACCTCGCCCAAAAACTCAAGCGCCGCGCGGACCGATTGGGAACTTAAATCAGTCTTTCTTTTGGGTAAAAATACCTCGGGGTCTGGGGCGGCGCCCCAGTCCAACCCCGATATCAAATCCGTTCGATAGCCAGTGCTATCCCTTGCCCACCACCAATACACATGGTGATCAGCGCGCGTTTGCCTTCAATGCGTTCAAGCTCGTACAACGCTTTCAAAGTGATGATCGCCCCCGTTGCGCCAACGGGATGACCCAGCGCAATAGCGCCGCCGTTCACATTCACTTTTGCCACATCTAACCCGAGTTCCCGGCTAACCGCGACGGCTTGCGCCGCAAAGGCTTCGTTGGATTCAACTACATCGAAATCACCAGAAGAAAGTCCTGTTTTTTCGAGTAACCTGCGCACCGCAGGAACAGGACCAATCCCCATGACTTCCGGGCGCACGCCTGCATGGGCATACCCCAATATTCGAGCCTTGGCTTTTAATCCGGCTTTCTCAGCCGCGTCCGCGGAGGCCAAAATGACCGCCGCGGCCCCATCATTGATGCCCGACGCGTTACCCGCTGTCACGGACCCATCTTTTTGAAAAACAGGGCGTAAACCGGCCAAGGCTTCGGCGGTAGTCGCTTTGGGATGTTCATCTGTCCCAAAGGCAACCATGTCGCGTTTGACGCGAACCTCAATTGGTGTGATCTGGCTTGCGAAATGCCCGGCGGCAATGGCAGCAGCGGCCCGAGACTGGCTTTGCATGGCAAATGCGTCTTGGTCTTCACGTGTGATCTGATGTTCGATTGCGACGTTTTCCGCTGTGACACCCATATGGCCGGTGCCGAATGGGCAGTTCAAGGCGCCCAGCATCATGTCCAGCGCACGCACATCACCCATCTTTGCGCCAAAGCGCTGATCCGGAACGATAAACGGGGATCGGGACATGTTTTCTGCACCTCCCGTCAAGGCAAAATCGGCGTCACCCATGGCGATGGATTGCAATCCCGAGACAATCGCCTGCACGCCGGAGCCGCACAGTCGGTTCACGTTCATAGCAGGCACTGTATCGGGCACGCCAGCTTCGATTGCCGCCACGCGCGACAGATACATGTCGCGGGGTTCTGTGTTGATCACATGACCAAACACAACTGTTCCTATCTGGGATCCGTCGACGCCGGACCGCTCTAACGCGGCTTTACTGACAGCTGTCGCGAGGTCGCCGGGTTTGGTTCCTGCAAGGCTTCCACCAAAGGTGCCAATCGCGGTGCGGGCACCGTCCAAAATAACAACGTCTTGCATGGGGATCTCCTGGGGTTGCTTTGGGATAGCCTAACTGGGGCGGGGAAGAGGCTCTAGCCAAACGTTACGTCTTGTGTAGCTTTGATTTGCAGGAGCGCGCTTTGCGCGCACAGGATTTATTTGCGCGAGACCGCGCGGGTCTTGAGAGAGGCGCTGCCTCTCTCAAACTCTCACCGAGGTATTTGGAACCAAAAGAAGGGGTGCTGTTTTGGCGTTTAAGTCGGTTTTAGAGGTGATCGGTGGGACCCCGTCTGTCTGGCTGGATCGGTTGGTCGCAGATCTTGGGGTTAAAGGGCGTATTTTGGCGAAGTTAGATTATCTGAACCCGGGATATTCTAAGAAAGATCGGGCGGCTTTGGGTATCATTCGGGCGGCGGAAGAGGCGGGATCTCTGCGTCCAGGTCAGTGTGTTGTCGAGTTGACGTCTGGCAATATGGGAACAGGTTTGGCCATTGTTTGTGGCGTTCTGGGCTATCCGTTTGTTGCGGTGATGAGCCGGGGAAATTCAACTGAAAGGGCGGTGATGATGCGGGCCCTGGGGGCTGAGGTGGTGTTGGTTGATCAAGCGCCGGGCGCGATTGTTGGCCAAGTCTCGGGCGCTGATTTGGCTTTGGTAGAAGAGGTTGCGACGTGCATCACACAAGACCGAGGTTGTTTTCGAGCAGACCAGTTTCACCATGCAGGAAATGCGCAGGCACATTTTGATGGAACTGGGCAGGAGCTTTGGGAGGACAGTGATCAGAGTCTGACGAGCTTTGTGGATTTTGTGGGTTCTGGGGGAACATTGGCTGGGACACTGCGTGCCCTGAGGGCCCAAAACGCGGCAGTTCGCGGCTATGCTGCAGAACCAGCTGGTTCATCTGTGTTGGCAGGGCAGGCGGTCACGCAAGCTGCGCACCCCATTCAGGGCGGCGGATATGCGATGGCTGAGCTGTCTGCCTTAAAAGAGGTGCCTTTGGATGGGTTTGTCTCGGTACCCGGGGAAGCGGCGCGTGACATGGCGCGACGTCTCGCGCGGGTTGAGGGGATCTTTGGCGGCTTTTCTGCCGGGGCGAATATTTGGGCTGCAGCGGAGCTGCTGAAGGGGGCCGAGGCCGGTGGTGTTGTTGGCGTGGTAATATGCGACAGTGGTTTGAAGTATCTTTCAACCGATTTGTGGATCGAGCAGGACGCGCCCTGACGCTGTGAGTAAGTGGCACGTTGTGTCTTCAAAGACGGCGACAGATAGGGGTTTGCCAAAGCCTGCGCCACTGTCCAGATTGACCCGGTTTCCGTAATTCGTGGCTGATTCAACCGGGGTATGGCCATGCACAACAAGACGGGGGTGTTTTCTTTGATCGTCGTGAAAGTCTTGACGAATCCAGATCAGATCTTCTTCGGTTTGATCCGCCAGCGGAACACCGGGACGGATACCCGCATGTACAAAAAGTAAGGGACCGCGTTCTTTGTACAGGGTCAGGGACCGCAAAAAATCGATATGGGCTTGTGGGACCGCCGCGCGTGCTTCGGCATGTACGTCTTTGACGCGGCGGGTTCCGGATGCATCAACCCCATAAGATGCCATGGTCGTATCCCCCCCAAGACGCGGATGCAGCCAATAGAGTTCGACCATCATATAGGGGTCTTCCAGCGGGGGGCTTTGCATGAACATGCTGAACATGCGGTCATGGTTCCCCATGAGGTAGGTCCAATTGCGTTTTGATTTTTGACCATCCACAAGCAAGTCGAGTACAGCTTTGCTGTCCGGGCCGCGATCCGTGTAGTCCCCAAGAAAAACGATCTGTGCGTCTGGGCCACCGTCGTCTTCAATCAATGCCAGCACCCGGTGAAGTTCTGCCAGTTGGCCATGGATGTCACCAATAGCGTAGATAGGGTCTGACATTGTGGCCTCGTGTCGCAAAACACTGCCCCAAGATAGGGGCAGTGTCTGTTCTATCGCAGAGAAAGGCGTTTTAGGCTACCTCGAACTCCAGCGGTTTGACTTGTTGGAACATGCCTGTGCTTTCCAGCGTGTTCAGAACCTCTGGTGCGATGGGATGGTCGACATATAGCAGGGCGATGGCTTCGCCGCCTACATCCGACCGGCCAAGCGTAAAGTTCGCGATATTCACACCGTTTTTGCCCATGGTATTCCCCAGCAGGCCGATGATGCCAGGGACATCTTCGTTGGTGGTGTAAAGCATGTGTGCGCCGATTTCAGCGTCAATATTGATGCCTTTGATCTGGATAAAGCGTGGTTTCCCGTCTGAAAACACAGTGCCCGCGATGGAGCGTTCGCGCGTATCCGTGACAACTGACACTTTGATATAGCCGTCAAAGGCCCCGGATTTGTCCTGATTGGTGGTCGAGATCTGGATGCCTTTGTCTTTGGCGATAAACGGGGCAGACACCATGTTCACATCCGGGTTTACCCGTTTCATGATGCCCGCAACCACCGAGCAGTTCAGCGCGGCCAAATTCATTTCTGACACAGAGCCATCGTAAAGGATGTTGATCGCTTTGATGGGTTCATCTGTCAGTTGGCCAATAAAGCTGCCCAAATGGCCTGCAAGCTTGACCCATGGGCCCATCACCTTGGCCTCTTCCGCTGTCATAGATGGCATGTTCAGCGCGTTTTCAACGGCCCCATCCAGCAGGTAGTTGGACATTTGTTCCGCGACTTGCAGGGCCACGTTTTCCTGAGCTTCGGTGGTTGCCGCGCCCAAATGTGGGGTGCAGACAACGTTGGGCAAGTTGAACAGGGCGTTTTCCTTGGCGGGCTCTTCGGCGAATACGTCAAAGGCAGCGCCGGCAACGTGACCGGATTTCAGCGCCTCGGCAAGGGCGTCTTCGTCGACCAGACCACCACGGGCACAGTTCACAACCCGGACGCCGGGCTTCATCTTGGCGATGGCCTCTTTGGACAGCATGCCGCGCGTTTGATCTGTGGCGGGTACGTGCAGCGTGATGAAATCTGCACGAGGGAGGAGCTCTTCGAGCTCAACCTTTTCAACGCCCATCTTGTCGGCTTTTTCCTGGCTGAGGAAGGGATCATAGGCGATGACCTTCATCTTCAGCCCTTTAGCGCGATCGCACACGATCCCGCCAATATTGCCCGCACCAATGACCCCCAAAGTTTTGTTGGTCAGCTCAACGCCCATGAATTTGGACTTTTCCCATTTGCCAGCATGAGTCGATGTCGATGCCTCGGGGATTTGGCGCGCCACGGCAAACATCATGGCAATTGCGTGCTCGGCTGTGGTGATCATGTTTCCAAAGGGTGTGTTCATGACGATCACACCTTTCTTGGACGCGGCTTCCTTGTCGATGTTGTCGGTACCGATCCCGGCGCGACCGATGACTTTCAGGTTGTCAGCGGCATCCAGGATTTTTGCGGTCACTTTGGTGGCGGAACGGATGGCAAGACCGTCGTATTGGCCAATCACTTCGCGCAGTTTCTCTTTGTCTTTGCCAAGATCGGGCATGAAATCGACGTCGATCCCGCGGTCACGGAAGATCTGAACGGCGGTTTCGGAAAGTTTGTCAGAAACAAGTACTTTGGGCATTTTGGATATCCTTAACATGGGCGCGCGCATTCCAGCGCCGCAAACCCGAATGAGTGAAAAAGCTTAGGCCGCTTCTGTGAGGGCGTTGATTTCCGCGGCAAACGCCCAGTCGAGCCAAGGAAGCATCGCTTCGATGTCCGACGTTTCAACCGTGCCGCCGCACCAGATCCGCAGACCCGCAGGGGCGTCGCGATAGGCACCAACATCCAGCGCCACACCTTCATCGGTCAATCGTTTTGCAACAGCTTTTGCAAAGGCTGCACCGTCGGTGATGCGCGGATCGGTAAACTTCAGGCAGACGGAGGTGTTGGATCGGGTCGCAGGGTCTACCGCGAGATTGTCGATCCAATCGCGCGCTGCACAGAAGTTGAAGATCGCTTGCGCATTGGCGTCTGCGCGGCCAATCAGGCCTTTTAGACCACCAACGGCGCGGGCCCATTTCAGACAGTTCAGGTAATCTTCGACAGCCAGCATCGAGGGCGTGTTAATGGTGGCACCACTGAAAATCCCGTCGATCAGCTTGCCGCCTTTGGTAAGGCGGAAAATCTTTGGCAAAGGCCATGCCGGGGTGTAGTTTTCCAGCCGTTCAACTGCGCGCGGGCTTAGGATCAGCATGCCGTGCGCCGCTTCGCCGCCCAGCACCTTTTGCCAGCTGAATGTCGTGACATCCAACTTGTCCCAAGGAAGATCCATCGCAAAGGCCGCTGATGTAGCGTCACACAGCGTGAGACCGGCGCGGTTGGCTGGGATCACGTCGCCATTGGGCATCCGAACACCCGCAGTGGTGCCATTCCATGTGAAGACAACGTCCGTGTCATAATCCAGCGCGGCCATATTGACGATTTCGCCGTAATCCGCGGTTTGCACATCTGCATCCAGTTTCAGTTGCTTGACCACGTCGGTGACCCAGCCAGAACCAAAGCTTTCCCATGCCACCATCGTGCAGGGCCGTGCGCCCAGCAGCGACCACATGGCCATTTCCATTGCGCCGGTGTCGGACGCGGGCACGATGCCGATTTTGTAATCCGCTGGAATGCCAAGCAGCTCCCGCGTCTCTTCGATCGCGGCTTTCAGCTTGTCTTTGCCAATCGCAGCGCGATGGGAACGCCCCAAAGCTGCGTCAGACAGGTCGTCCAGTTTGAATGTGGGGGGTTTGGCGCAGGGGCCAGAAGAAAAACGCGGATTAGCCGGCCGCGCAGCCGGAGTGTTCTTAGCCATTGATGTTATCCTCACAGATATACGCCCTTCGTTGGGGAAGGGTGTCCCACCGCCGGAGCTACAGGTCGGCGGCGCGACTCGCAACCGGGAAAATGGACAGATCACGACCGATTGTGCATCAAAAACGCCGTGGCGCGTTCCGATCAGAAACTTTCCGCCATGTTTCAAAAGTGACATCCAAAGTGAGGCCCCATCGCGGCGCGAGTCTTCTATCATAGCGTGATTCACTTAGGAGAACTCTATGTCGCGTTTGTATTTAAGCTTGTTTCTGTTCCTGTGTGCCGCCGTTCCGGCTCACGCATTTTGTGGCTTCTACGTCGCGAAGGCAGATGGGAAGCTCTACAACCAAGCATCCAAAGTTGTGTATGTGCGCGATGGGCGAAATTCGGTGATCACGATGTCTTCGGACTATCGGGGTGAGGCGAAGGATTTCGCGACGATTGTGCCGACGCCAAAGGTTTTGAAGCGAGAGCAGATTAGAACGCCCAAGGCCGAGACGATCAAGCATCTGGCAGATTACACGGCACCTCGTTTGGTGGAATACCATGACTATGATCCATGCGCTGTGGCTGACCCAATCATCGAAGCCCCTGTCATCGTAGAGGAATCGAGCGGGGGTTTGTTCCGTCGCAAAACGGCGCGGGAACAGCGCGCCCAAACGCTCGGCGTGAAAATCAAAGCGCAATACGCCGTGTCCAGCTATGACGTGTTGATTTTGGATGCCAAGCAATCCAGTGGGTTGGTCACGTTCCTAACGCAAGAAGGGTACAAGCTGCCTGAAGGGGCGGAACAGGCCTTGGCCGGGTACGTTAAAAACAAGATGAAGTTCTTTGTCGCCAAGGTAAACCTAAAGCGCCATAGCGCATCCAAGGTCAAAGAGCTGCAACCGCTGCAGATCGCCTTTAAGTCCAATGATTTCATGCTGCCTATACAGCTGGGGAAATTGAACGCAGATACTGCGCAAGACGCGTTGTTCATGATGTTGACGCGCAAAGGGCGGGTCGAGGTGACCAACTACAATGTGGCTGAATTTCCCTCTGACGTTGAGGTGCCAGTCTTTGTCGAAAAAGTAGCGCCTCAGTTCTTTGAGGCTGTGACAAACAAGGTGTTTGATCGTCATAATATCGCATTGGAATATGCGTGGGACATGGCGTGGTGTGATCCCTGTGCGGCGGATCCTTTGACCAATGAAGAGTTGGCCGAGTTGGGCGTGACATGGTTGGGCAGTCAAAATCGCGCGGGCCAGGATGTTTATGTGACACGGTTTCATGCACAATACACCAAGACCCAAATGCCCAAAGATCTGCAATTCCGGGTGACTGAAAATCGGAAGAATTTTCAGGGCCGCTACATCATGAACCAACCGTTTCGCGGGGATACGTCCTGCGAGGCGGGGCAGGCTTATGTCGAACGAAAGCGGCGTGATCTGCGCGAAGAGGCCGTGACCTTGGCCAAGATCACCGGGTGGAAGCCGCGCAATATTGAAGACAACATTCTGAAAACGGTTCCGCGCAAATACTGGTAAATCGGGCCGTCGTGGGCTAGGGGCAGGCGCAAAACAGGAGCCTGCCCATGTTCACAGTCACGCTCATCGCACCCGCTGGGGTGTTGCAACCGGCTTTGGTCGAAAACCTGCGGAACGCGTGGGGTGGCGGCGATGCAGATTGGTTGTCA
>CALHST010000119.1 GCA_938038825.1 uncultured Paracoccaceae bacterium
AACTGTGTCAGTTCTTCTGCCACAAGAAACGCCAGTTCCAATGATTGAGACGCGTTCAAACGCGGATCGCACGCTGTATGATACCGATCTGACAGATCTTCGTCGGTTACGGCACGCACGCCACCCGTACATTCTGTGACATCCAGGCCCGTCATTTCGAAATGAACACCACCCGGTATGGTGCCTTCGGCCTGATGAATTCCAAAGAACTCTTTGACCTCCCGCATGACAGAATCAAAGGGTCGCGTTTTGTAACCCGACGTCGACTTGATGGTGTTGCC
Organism: uncultured Paracoccaceae bacterium; assembly: GCA_938038825.1. Classification (GTDB taxonomy): domain Bacteria; phylum Pseudomonadota; class Alphaproteobacteria; order Rhodobacterales; family Rhodobacteraceae; genus Aliishimia. The sequence goes on from CALHST010000119.1 coordinate 282, forward strand.
GTGCATTGCATCACAGGTCCAAACAACGTTCGCACCTTCTTCTTTCACAGCTTTGATCAAGCGCGGCAAATGTTCTGCGACCGAACCAGCACCAAAGCGCGCGATCAGGGTCAGACGCCCGGCTTCGTTGTCGGGGTTCAGTTTGGACATCAGAACTTTCAGGTCTTCTGCTGTCGTTGTTGGACCGCATTTCAAACCAATTGGGTTTTGTACGCCGCGCGCAAATTCCACATGGGCGCCATCAGGTTGACGCGTACGATCGCCGATCCAAATCATGTGACCAGATCCGGCCAACCATTTGCCGGATGTAGAATCCAAACGCGTCAGCGCTTCTTCATATTCCAACAACAGACTTTCGTGGCTCGTGTAGAAATCCACAGATTGCAGTGTATGCGCCTGTTCGCCTGTCACGCCTGCGGCGCGGATGAAATCCAACGTGTCGCTGATGCGGCCGGCCATTGCACGGTACTGTTCAGCTTTTTCACTTTCTGTGAAACCCAGCGTCCAACCATGGACCTGATGCACATCCGCATAGCCCCCTGTCGAAAACGCACGCAGCAAGTTCAGTGTTGCCGCAGCTTGAGTATAGGCTTGTAACATCTTTTTGGGATCCGGGATCCGCGCCTGAGGCGTGAAATCCAGTTCGTTAATGATGTCCCCACGGTAGCTGGGAAGTTCTACCCCATTCACGGTTTCCGTAGGTGCCGAGCGTGGCTTGGCAAATTGCCCCGCCATGCGGCCCACTTTGATCACCGGAACCTTTGCCCCATAGGTTAACACGATTGCCATCTGCAGCATGACTTTGAACGTGTCACGGATCGCATCTGCACTGAATTGATCAAAGCTTTCAGCACAATCGCCACCTTGCAGCAAAAACGCTTCGCCTCTGCTGGCTGCACCCAGTTGGTTTTTCAGCGTACGTGCTTCGCCTGCAAAAACCAAAGGCGGATATTTCGAAAGTTGCGCTTCAACGCTACCCAGTGTGTCAGGGTCCGTATACTCAGGCATTTGTACCCGAGGTTTGTTACGCCAACTCGATTTGCTCCAATCGCTCATAGTCTTGCTCCGGACGGGGCGGCATCATTGCCGCGTTGCGGCGACCGTTATAGTCAGCCAATGTTAGGGTTACCATAGGCAAATGCACCTCTTGACGCTGACAACGCCGCATGAATTAAGTTTCTAAACGCATTTTGCGCGTCGACAGTTTACACCTGATTCTTAAGAGCTTTGCTATGAGCCTCCTGCGCGCTACCAGCACGACCCCTTCTCCAGACGGCAAACCAAGACGGTTTGTGTTTGTTTTGCTTGAGAATTTTACACTTCTCAGCTTTGCATCCGCGCTTGAATGTTTGCGCATTGCGAACCGCGTCACTGGCAAGCCCAGCTACGACTGGACGATGATTGGCGAAGGCGGCGCAACGATGTCGTGTTCTGCTGGGACACAATTCCAACTGGATGGTGATCTTGGGGATCTGACACGTGACGATGTTCTTGTGATGTGCGGTGGCATGGACATCCAGGACGCGACGACCAAAAAGTTGTTGGGGTGGCTGCGGCGCGAGGCCCGCAAAGGTTTGCCTGTCGTTGGCTTGTGCACAGCTGCGCATACATTGGCCAAAGCGGGTTTGCTGGACGGTAAAAAAGCGACAATCCATTGGGAAAACCAAGACAGTTTTTCAGAAGAATTCGACGAAGTTGAATTAACGAAATCCGTTTTTGTTGTGGACGGAAACCGAATGACAACGGCCGGCGGGACGTCTTCCATTGATTTGATGCTGAAGATCATCGCGGATGATCATGGTGAAGAAATTGCCAACGCAGTGGCAGATCAGCAGATTTATTCGTCCATCAGGACAGATCAGGATACACAACGATTGTCTGTGCCCACGCGCATTGGTGTGCGTCATCCGAAACTCAGCCAGGTCATCCAAATCATGGAAACCAACATCGAAGAGCCGATCAGTCCGTCGATCTTGGCCAAAGATGTGGGCATGTCGACCCGGCAGCTTGAACGGTTGTTCCGGCGCTATCTGAACCGCTCGCCCAAGCGTTACTACATGGAGTTGCGTCTTCAAAAGGCGCGCAACTTGCTAATGCAAACAGATATGAGCGTAATCAACGTGGCGCTGGCCTGTGGATTTGCATCGCCCTCGCATTTCTCAAAATGCTACCGGGCGCATTACAACACGACGCCTTATCGCGAACGCGGATCACAGTCCGCGCGGTTGTCCATTTAAAGGCGGCTATTTTCTGTAATCTGGGTGCCGACTTGTTTTGTCAAAGGGCAGCGCGCGCCACAAATCCGTCGTTTGACCTGATCATTTTAGCGGAAACGAATCGCAATAGTCCACGCATTGAAATCAATCGAGGATACCTTTGGATCTGAGGATGCTCGGGTTCAGGACCTATCGTTGGTTGAATTGTCGTCGCAATTGGTCAACACGCCCTCAATTAGCTTTGACTCTGATGATGCGCTTAACCTTTAATCGCATGATTAACGACGGTCTATTTTGAGGAACTGCTTATGAAATATCTACTATCAACAGCGCTTTTTGCAGCTTGGACGATGCAGGCCAGTGCGGGCACAGTCTTGATCAATGAATTTCGACCTAATCCAACAGGTACTGACCCTGATCAGCAGACTCTCGAGTTGATCGGCACGGCTGGCGACATGTTCGACGGTTTCTTTGTGTCAATCGACACCGACGCAAATCGCGATGGCGAAGTGAATTCTATTGAACGCCTTTCGGGTGTTTTTGATCCAAACGGCTTACTAACATTGATCGTTGAAGACATTGAAAACCCGTCCAATGTGTTGGCTTTGGTTGGTTTGGATACAACTTTGGCCGTGGGCGAAGACACCAATGTAGATGGCGACGCAAGCACGTTTGACGATGTGGCAAGTTTCGGAACGGTTTTTGATGCGATTTCGATTTCTGACCAAACAGCAGACGTTAATACATTGGCATCGCAATTGGGTGGGACTGACTTCGCATTCACAGGCGATGAGCCGCAGCTGATCTTCCGCGATTCTCAAACGCTCGAGTTGTTCGCAATTAATGAACCGGCGGGAAGTGAAGCCCGTGGCGCCGACGGCAGCCGTGTTGAATTTTCCATTTTTGATACGGACCCACGCGTGGCCACATTTGGGGCGATAAATCCAACAGCCATAAGCGCAGTGCCGCTGCCGGCAGGTGGTTTGTTGTTGCTAAGCGCAGTGGGTGCTGGTTTTGCAGTAAATCGCCGTCGCCGCCATTAATGTCAGACACACAAAACGAAGAAAGCGCCGTTTGAGCGGCGCTTTTTTATGGGATCATGCGGTAAACAGCACCGTTGCCTACTGAAATAAACCAAATTGACCCATCTGGCGCTTCGATAATGTCCCGCACACGTTCTGTTTCGTCTGTCTTGATTTGTCCCGTTTCACGCACAAAATTGCTGTCGAGCCGCGCGATATAGTCAAATTTCAATGAACCGACAAAGATGTCGCCAGTCCATTCCGGTTTCAGCTTTCCCGAGTAAACAAGCAAGCCTGATGGCGCTATTGAGGGATCCCAAAAATGTTCAGGTTGTTCCAGACCCGCCTTTTTTGTTCCTTCGCCAATCTGGCCGCCGCGATAATGTTGTCCGTACGAGATAACAGGCCAGCCGAAGTTCGCGCCTTTTTTGATGAAATTGATTTCATCCCCCCCTTTTGCGCCATGCTCGGCAGTCCAGAGGTTCCCGTTTAGGTCAAGCCCTGCGCCCTGAGGGTTTCGGTGCCCAAAAGACCAAATTTCAGGTTGAACACCGGATTGCCCAACAAACGGATTGTTTGCAGGCACTTTACCATCGCGGGTCACACGTATGATGGACCCGTTGTGGTTTGCCCGATCTTGGGCCGAAGGACGGTCGCCACGATCGCCAATTGTGACAAACAGTGTTCCATCTTTAGCTTCCACAACTCGGGACCCAAAGTGCCGTCCTGTGGACCCGCCAATTTCGCTTTCAAAAAGATCACGTACATTGCTCAGCCGTTTTCCATCCTTGCTCAACGTTCCAGTGGCCAGCGCTGTTCCACTGCCACCGCGTTGCGGTTTGGAGTACGTCAAAAATACATCGCGCGTTTGCGCGAAGTCGCGGGGCAGCGTGACGTCGAGTAAACCTCCCTGCCCGCGCGCAGCGACGCGCGGCACGCCTCTGACCTTTGTGCGCTCACCGTCTTTGAAGTACAGCAGTTCGCCGTCCCGTTCTGTGACCAACACACCACCGTCTGACGTAATGGCCACGCCCCAAGGCTGATCCAGCCCTGTAATCATTGGTGTAATCGACGTTTGCGCCTTTGCCGAGGTTACCGTGAGCAACGCATAGACACTGGCGGTCAAAATCCATTGTTTCATGGCTGCAGTCTCCCAAAAACGTTGTTGGTAAATCTATGCGAGAAAAACCAGATTTCCAGCAGGTTCACATGCACAATCCCGTGCGAAAGGTGCTTTTCTTTTTAATTTCCCATGAATAACGTGTGAGTCAGGACGAAAAGATCCAACTAGGGAGAAATAACATGAAAAAACTGCTTATGGCATCTGCCGCAACAGCGCTTATGGCCGGGTCTGCATTTGCAGGTGGACACGCCAAAGAAGTCAAAATCGGTATCATTCTGGGCTTCACCGGCCCCATTGAATCGCTGACACCATCCATGGCCGACGGCGCGGAACTGGCAATGAAAGAAGTCACGGATTCCGGTCTGCTTCTGGACTCTGCAACTGTAACCTCGGTTCGTGCGGACTCTACATGTATCGACTCTGCAGCTGCATCCGCAGCCGCTGAACGCCTTGTGACATCCGACAAAGTCGACGGCATCATGGGCGCTGACTGCTCTGGTGTGACTGGCGCGATATTGGAAAACGTGGCTGTTCCAAATGGTGTTGTGATGATCTCGCCTTCAGCGACATCGCCCGGTCTGAGCCACGCAAACAACGAAGACAATGGTTTGTTCTTCCGCACAGCGCCATCTGACGCACGTCAAGGTGTGGTCATGACAGAAGTTCTGATCGAAGAAGGCATCAAAGAAGTTGCCGTTACGTATACAAACAATGACTACGGCAAAGGTTTGGCCGATGCGTTCCAAGCCGCATACGAAGCTGCCGGTGGCAAGGTCACGATCAATACGTCCCATGAAGACGGTAAAGCAGACTATTCAGCGGAAGTTGGCGCATTGGCATCGGCAGGTGGTGATCGTTTGGTCGTTGCGGGATATGTTGATCAAGGCGGTTCCGGCATCGTGCGCGCTGCAATCGACTCTGGCGCGTTTGATACATTCCACTTCCCGGATGGTATGATCGGCGCGAAACTGGAAGAAAACTTTGGTTCCGAAATTGATGGTTCCACAGGCCAGCATCCCGGCACAGACAGTGAAGGCGCTGCGAAATTTGCAGAAATGGTTGGCGATGCGTTTGACGCGACATCTCCATTCACGCCAGAAAGCTATGACGCAGCAGCGCTGATCATGTTGGCGATGCAAGCGGCGGACAGCAAAGATTCCAATGATTACAAAGCGAAAATCATGGACGTTGCGAACGCACCGGGTGAGCAGATCTTCCCTGGCGAATTGGCCAAAGCGTTGCAGATCATCAAAGACGGTGGCGACATCGACTATGTTGGTGCCACTGCGGTTGAGCTGATCGGTGCGGGTGAATCCGCAGGCAACTATCGTCAGATCGTTGTTGATGGCGGCAAAATAACCACTGCGAAATATCGTTAATACCTCGCGATACTTCAGACAGCCCGGGGAGTTTTTCTCGGGCTGTTTCAATGTTGTAAAGGCCGTAAGTCAAGCGGCGGGTGGGACACATGATCGTCGTTGACGATATTCACAAACATTTTGGCGGTTTTCGCGCCGTCGATGGCGCGTCCATGCGGATCGAAACGGGATCAATCACGGGTTTGATTGGCCCCAACGGTGCTGGAAAAACGACATTGTTCAACGTGATCGCCGGTGTTTTGCCACCAACTTCGGGCTCAGTCACAATGGATGGCGAAGACATCACGGGATTGCCGCCCCACACATTGTTCCACAAGGGCCTGCTGCGAACATTTCAAATCGCCCACGAATTTGCATCGATGAGTTGTCGCGAAAACTTGATGATGGTGCCGGGTGGGCAATCGGGTGAAACGCTTTGGAACACATGGTTTGGTCGTAAGCGTATTGCGGATGAAGAACGCGCGCTGCGGGCCAAGGCGGACGAGGTTCTCGAATTTCTGACCATTGAACACTTGGCCGATCATAAAGCGGGACAAGTGTCTGGTGGACAAAAGAAATTGCTAGAGCTTGGACGGACCATGATGGTTGACGCCAAGATCGTGTTTCTCGACGAAGTCGGCGCGGGTGTGAACCGCACGCTGCTCAACACTATCGGCGATGCGATTATGCAGTTGAACAAAGAGCGCGGTTATACGTTTGTGGTGATCGAGCATGACATGGACTTTATTGGCAAAATCTGCGGACCTGTCATTTGTATGGCGGAAGGCAAAGTTCTGGCCGAAGGCAGTTTGGCGGAGATCAAAGCGAATGAGCACGTGATCGAAGCGTATTTAGGCACAGGCCTGAAGAACAAAGAACAGGTGGGCGTGTGATGTGGGTTTCGAATGGGCTGCGCCCATCCGACCAATGTGGGGGCGCTGCCCCCACACCCCCGAGGTATTTGGAACCAAAAGAATTTAGGGGGCGTCGTGGCTGAACCATTTTTGATTGGGGATACGGTGACCGGGGGCTATGGGGCTGGGCCGGACATCTTGCATGACTGTACGATTGCTGTGAATCCCGGTGAGATTGCTGTGATCGTCGGTCCAAATGGCGCGGGCAAGTCAACTGCGATGAAAGCTGTGTTTGGCATGCTGAACGTGCGGTCCGGGGCTGTGCGTTTGGGAGGCGAGGAGATCACGAACTTGTCTCCGCAGGACCGAGTAATCAAAGGCATGGGGTTCGTGCCGCAGAACAACAACATTTTCACATCCATGACTGTGGAAGAAAACCTTGAGATGGGCGCATTTATCCGCACAGACGATATTTCGGCCACCATGGAGCAAGTGTTCGAACTGTTCCCTATTTTGAAAGACAAACGTCGGCAGGCTGCGGGTGAGTTGTCTGGCGGCCAGCGTCAGCAAGTGGCCGTTGGGCGGGCTTTAATGACGCAACCGAAAGTGTTGATGCTGGACGAACCAACAGCTGGTGTATCGCCAATTGTGATGGATGAATTGTTTGATCGCATCATTGAAGTTGCGCGCACGGGACTGCCGGTTTTGATGGTAGAGCAAAATGCCCGTCA
>CALHST010000120.1 GCA_938038825.1 uncultured Paracoccaceae bacterium
AAACTGGAACATGTCGATTGTGGGTTTTGTTGCATGGATCGCAACCATCACAATGCGGCCTCGGGTCGCTGCTGCTGCGGTCATAAGATCAACACCCGGTTGGCTGCCCGACACTTCAAAGACCACATCAGCGCCCTTGCCATCTGTGGCCGCGTGAACCGCTTCCGCCACGTCTCCGTCTTTGGGATTAAGGGTCGTGAATCCAGCTTTCTGCGCAAATGCCAAACGGTTTTCGTTGATCTCGGAAATGGTCACATTGGCGCCCGCTTCGCGTGCCGCCATGGCAACCAACATGCCGATTGGGCCACCGCCGATAACCAACACGTCTTCGCCCGGTTGTACCTTTCCGCGATCTACATCGTGGACGGCCACAGCAAGCGGTTCGATCAGTGCTGCATGGCTTAGGTCAAGATCGTCGGGCAGGACATGCACTGTATGGGCGGGCACATTCCATGCTTGTTGAAAGGCCCCATCGCTGTCGATCCCGATGAATTTCAGCGAGTGACAGATATGTTCATGCCCCGCATTGCACGCAGGGCAATCGCCGCAATGATCAAGCGGGCGCACCACGATATGCTGTCCGGGTTTCAAACCGGTCACCCCGTCGCCCACTTGCGAAATCACGCCAGACATCTCGTGCCCAATTGTGCGTTCAAATCCCACGCGCGCATCCATATGGCCTAGGTAAATGTGCAGATCTGTCCCGCAAATCCCGCAATAGGCCACATCAACCTGAACTTCACCCGGACCGGGCGCTGGTATAGACACCTCTTCGATGGAAAAACGCTTGTCGCCACGGTAAACAGCCGCACGTGTGTTCATGGTATGTGTCCTTGATCAAGTTAACAGGTTGGCCGCGTCGAGCTTGGCCCAATCAAAGCTGACCCCGATCCCAACGTCCGAAGGGGCCTGCGCCAAGTGGTTTTCCACCTGTAATGGTCTGTGTGTATAGTCGTCAATCGGGAAGGAGTGCACTTCGATCCAGCCCGCATTCTTGCACCCGGACACAAGGCTGACATGCAGTTCCTGCATCCCGTGGCTGCAAACGGGCAATCCGTGCACATCTGACAGCTTTGCCACCTGCAGGAACCCTGTGATCCCACCGCAATTGGAACTGTCCGGTTGAATAAAGCTGAGTTTCGCACGATTGAAGGCTTCTTCAAACTCATGGATCGTGTGTAGGTTTTCCCCCATTGCCAAAGGCACACCGGTGGCATCCGCGATCTGACCATAGCCATCGTAATCATCGGGAATTGTGGGTTCTTCGAACCAAAGGATATCATATTGCGCAAATGCGCGCGCGGCAGTGATCGCCTCGTCTACACGCATCGAGTAATTTGCGTCCACCATGAAGGCGATATCCGGCCCGATCAGGTCACGCACGGCTGCGACACGTTTAATATCATCGGGGCGGCCCACTTTGATCTTCACGCCGTTAAAGCCGCGTTCCAGATAGCTTTCGACAGATTTCAAAAGCTTGGGCAGCTCGAACCCCAGATCAATGCCCCCGCAATAGGCCTTGCAGGTCTGCGCCACGCCCCCGGCCATTTGCCAAAGCGCTTGGCCTGTGTGCTTGCCGCGTAAATCCCAAAGGGCAATATCCACTGCAGAAATCGCGAAAGACGCTATTCCCCCACGGGCCACGTAATGCACATGCCACTGCATTGCATCAAAAAGGGCTTCGACGTCCTCGCCATTTTGCCCGATCAAAAATGGTGTCAGATCATGGTCCAGCATCGCCTTGATCGCATGCCCGCCTTTGCCCCCGGTATAGGTATAGCCCGTACCGGTACTGCCATCGTCAAGATGCACCGTTGCTGTGATCAACTCAAAGAAATGATGATCGCCGTGTTTGGCATCCACCAGAACCTCGGCCAAGGGGATATGAAACAGCCGCGTTTCGATCTTTGCGATTTTGCTCATGTTTGCACTTTACGGTCGGTTCGTCCCGACATAACGCGGGCTTGGAACAAGATCACCGCAAACAGGAAACCGCCGCGGATCACCATCTGCCAATAGGCGCTGAAGCTGATCGTACCGCGCCCGTTTTCGAAGTTCAGAATGTTGAAAACCAGCCCCAAAAGCAGCGCACCTGCAACTGTCGCTGTGACAGAGCCGAGGCCGCCTGTTAACAGCGTGCCGCCCACAACAACCGACGCGATTGCCGACAGCTCCCAACCGATGCCTTCCAACGGCTGCCCGGCGCCAAAACCAGAGGCAAGGATCACACCCGCCAGCCCCGCACATCCACCAGAGAGCAAATAGACAAAAGCCGTTGCACGATTAACCTTAAGGCCCATCAAAACCGACGCATCCGCACCACCGCCAATGGCCAACACTGTGCGCCCCAATGTGGTTTTCTCAAGCACAAACCACAGCGCAACCACAACCACAGCCACCACAACAATGGACCATGGCAGAATGTTCAGCGCCTTTTCCATGCCCATTTTGGTGAAATTCGATCCCCAATCGACAGAGATCGTCTGGGCATCGGAAATCACCAATGCGCCCCCTTTGGCCCCCAGCATTGTGGCCAGCGTCGCAATGAAAGGGGGAATGCGCATCGCAATGATACTGAACGCATTGATGGCCCCGAAACCGATCCCTGCCAGGACCGCACCGGGCAGCGCGATCTGAATGCCATAGGGGGACAAATAGGCCGCGATCACGGATGTAAACGCTGCAACAGACCCGACAGACAAGTCTATCCCGCCAGTCATAATGACAAAACACATCCCAACCGAGATTACGATGAACATGGAGTTGTAGTTCAGAAACGACGTGATGTTATAGGCGCCGCCGAAATTGTCATAGCGCAGCAAACCGAAAAGGATCAGCGCCGCCAGCGCAACCCAAACGGCCACCGATTGCGGATTGCGTGACAGGTATTTGCGCAGATCAAAAGCATCTGTATCCAGCATAACCTTACTCCTTGCGCGCCTGCTGCACATAAACGGCAGCAAGTATGATGATGGCCTTGGCGATCAGGGCGACTTCGTCTTCGACACCGTTCGCAAGCAGCGTGTATTTCACCAGTTGGATGATAACGGCACCAATGATCGCCCCAAAGATCGGCGCGCGCCCGCCTTGCAAAAGCGCACCGCCCACAACAGCCGCAGCGATGGCGTCCAGTTCCATCAGGTTCCCATTGCGCGCCGCGTCCGAAGCTGAATTGATCGCAACCACGATCAACCCAGCAAGGCCCGACAGGACCCCGCAGATCATATAGACGCCGATCTTAACCCGTTTGACTGGCCCACCAGACAGCTCTGCTGCGCGTTCGTTACCGCCAATCGCCAAGACGTAGCGCCCAAAGGTCGTCCGGGTCATGACCAAGAACAAAACACACGCGATGCCCAAGGCAAGCCAGCCCTGAAAGGGCAAGCCAAGCACTTTTCCGGTGCCAAGATAGCTGAAGGACGGGTTGGAAAAGGTCTGCAAATTGCCGTTGGTCAACACTTGTGCAATGCCACGTCCCGAAATGAATAGGATCAACGTTGCGATGATCGGTTGCACCTTAAGATTGGCCACAAGAATGCCGTTGAACAGCCCACAGGCCATTGCCGCGATCAATGGTACAAGGATCGCGGCTGTGATCCCAAGTGCGGGATAGGCCTGCCCAAACTCGGACAGAAATATCAACGGCGCCAATGCGCCAGACAGCGCCATGATCGCACCGACAGACAAATCAATCCCACCCGTCGCGATCACCAGCGTCATGCCCATGGCCACAATTGCGATGGTCGCCACTTGGCTGATGTTCACAAACAACGTCTGCATCTGCAGGAAGTTCGGTGTGACAAGGATGTTGAAAATCAGAATCACCGCCAAAGCGACCAGACCCCCATTTGTGCGCAGAAACGGCCCCCACTCAAAGGATTTGGTCGGTGCAGCAGGCAATTCTGTGTCACGCGTGCTCATGCTGCCTGCCCTTCGGTTTGCGCCAGCGCCCGGACAAGCGTGTCCTCGGTGATGCCGGGATTTGTCAATTCGGTGATGATGCGCCCTTCGTTCAAAACGATGATCTTGTCCGCCCCTTCCACGATTTCTTCGAATTCAGAACTGATCAGAAGAACCCCAACGCCTTTAGCCACTGAATCCCGGATAATCGCCTGAATTTCGCGCTTTGCGCCCACGTCAACACCACGCGTTGGCTCGTCAAGGATCAGAACATCGGGATCAATGGCCAACCACCGCGCCAACAACACTTTTTGCTGGTTGCCGCCGGAAAGCTCTCGGATGGGTTGCTCCATATTCGCGGTCTTGATGCCAAGCGCCTTGATGTAATGCGCCACCACTTCGCGTTCCCGCGCGCGGTCGATCTGACCATTCTTGGTCAACTTCGGCAGCAGGGCCAGTGTCAGGTTTTCGCGCACGGACATATCGGGAATGATCCCTTCGGCCTTGCGGTCTTCGGTCAGGTATCCAAAGCCCGCAGAAATTGCCGCTGCCGGGGTATCGGGTGCTGCCCCAAAGCCGTTCACGTCAATCTGACCTTGGACCAGACGATCAACGCCAAAAATCGCGCGTGCAGCTTCGGTGCGGCCCGCGCCCAGAAGACCCCCCAATCCAATGATTTCGCCCCGGTGCAACACCATATCAAACCCGGTAAGGCGTGGGCCCGTTGAAACGCCTTCGGCTTTCAGCAATACCGCGCCCTTGTCCACATCCGCAGAACTTGCCCCGAATTCCGTCATACCGGCCTGTTCGATGTCATCAGGATCCCGACCTAACATCCCTGCAATCAGGTCCAGCTTTGTCGTGCCTGCAATGTCGCGGCAATCCACTGTGCGCCCGTCGCGCATTGTCGTGACGCGGTCGCAGATTTCGAACAGCTCATCCAGAAAGTGAGACACATACAGTACCGACACGCCCGCATCGCGCAGGCTTTTCACAACGCCGAACAAGACCGAGACTTCGGATGCATCCAGTGACGAGGTCGGCTCGTCCATGATCACCAATCGCGCATCAAGCGACACGGCCCGCGCAATCGCCACAAGCTGTTGAATGGCCGTGGAAAAGCTCCCCAAAGGCGCGCGCACGTCGATGTCGATGCCAAATTGCGTCAGAATTTCACGGGTGCGCCTGTGTGCCTCTTTCCAGTTGATCAGAACACCGAAGCGCTTGGGTTCGTACCCCATCATCACGTTCTCGGTCACCGAACGCAGGGGCACCAAGTTCAGCTCTTGATAGATCGTTGCGATGCCTGCTTCTTGTGCCCCGCGCGGGCTGGAAATAACGCTGTCAGCACCGTTAAACTGCACAGTACCGCCATCCCGCCGATAAACCCCAGTAAGGATCTTGATCAGCGTGGATTTACCGGCACCGTTTTGGCCGATCAGCGCATGCACTTCTCCCGGTGCAATGTCCAAAGACGCACCGGACAGCGCGCTGACACCTGCAAACGCCTTGTCGATGCCGCTCATATTCAAAAGCGTCGCCATCTTATCCCCCCTGAAAACGTTAAAATGCCAAAGGAGGCGCGGTCAACGACCGCACCCCCCTCAACTGGGAGACCTTAATAGGCTTCGTCGATGTGTTTCGCCGCATTATCCTGGGTAAAGATACGGTCTTGGACCTGCACCCAGTGTTCGATCTCTTCCCCGTTTGCGTAACGGTTCATGACCTCACAAGCGAGCGGACCAAAGAATGGTGAGCTTTCGACTGTGACACCCATTTTGCCGTCAATAATGGCCTGAAGCGCGTCGCGCGTCCCATCAATGGACACCACCAGAACGTCTTCACCCGGCTTACGCCCCGCAAGTTCCAGCGCCTGGATCGCACCAATCGCCATTTCGTCGTTATGGGCGTAAACCACATTCACGTCGGGATGCGCCTGAAGAAGCGTCTCCATCACTTGCCGGCCAAGATCACGGGCAAAGTCGCCGGACTGGGACGCAACAATTTCAAAGCGGCTATCTGCCGCGATTGCGTCATCAAAGCCCTTTTTGCGGTCATTTGCCGGGGACGACCCAGTTGTGCCTTCAAGCTGAACGATAACACCCTTGTCGCCTTTGAAATTCGCGATGGTCCAATCGGCCACGCGGCGGCCCTGGTCGATAAAGTCAGACCCAAGGAATGCCACAAAATCCACGCCAGGCTTTGCTGCTGCCGGGTCCACAGAACGGTCCACCAGGAACGTCGGAATACCAGCAGCACGCGCCTTTTTCACAGCCGGGATCAACGGTTTTTCTTCGCGAGGCGGCAGGAACAAAACGTCGATGCCTTGCGCAATCATGCTATCGACATCTGCAACCTGTTTGGCTGCAGAACCTGCCGCGTCCGTGGCGATCAGATCCCAATTGCACGCCTCGGCGGTGTCATGAAACGACTTGGTTTCCGCAATCCGCCAAGGGTTGTTCGATTCCATCTGCGAAAAACCAACTTTGTACCGGTCTTTCTTTTCAAGTGGCGGCAGTGATTGCCCCATGGCCAAAGATCCGGCACCAAGGCTTAGGGCCGTTGCGGCCAATAACAGAATTCTGCGGTTCATGTGTTTTCCTCCACGAATATGCGCCAAAGTCCTCCCGGCGCGATTGTCGGGGTTACCCCCAATTCAAATACGTTGTTTGCTTTCTCAAATAGGCATCAAAGCCATACTGCCCGTCTTCCCCGCCAAGGCCCGAATGCCCCCAGCCATTGTGAAAGCCCTGAACAGCCTCTCCATGACTGCGGTTCAGGTAAATTTCCCCGAATTTCAGGGCATAAGGCGTTTGAGCAATCTGCTTGGCATTTTGGGTGAACATGTAAGCGGACAG
>CALHST010000121.1 GCA_938038825.1 uncultured Paracoccaceae bacterium
CTCGCAGGCAATTGCCTGCCTGACAAGCAGGGATGTGATGTCGCAGTGATTGTGCCCGCACGACGGAGTCACTAGTTTAGATGTTATGAAACACGTTCTTGCAGGCATCGTTCTTGGGCTAAGCCCCACCGTTACAGCGGCGCACCCTCATATCTTCATTGAAACCGCGTTGACGATTGTGGTGGATGAAACCGGCCAGCTTGAGGCGGTAGAAGTCGAATGGACTTACGATGAATTGTATTCGTTGTTGTTGCTGGAAGAGTTGGAACTGGATCAAGACTTTGATGGAACATTGACTGCAGAGGAAATCACACAACTTGATGGGTTCGATTTGCGTTGGGTCGAGGGCTATCAAGGGGATATCTATGCGATACGGGGTGATGATCACTTGGCCCTGGGCGTGCCGGAAAGTCTGGGGGCGCAATTGGTTGATGGTCGGTTGATTTCCAAGCACCGCCGGAGTTTGAATGGCAATGCGGACGGGGTCTTGGTGCAAGCCTATGATCCCACATTCTACACGGCTTATGACTTGGCCGGTCGTGTCGCGGTGCTGGGCGACTGCACAGCAGAGATCATCCCTGCGAATGTCGATCAGGCTTATGCTGCGTTGGAAGAACTGCTCTTTGCGCGTCCACAGTCCGAGGTGGACACAGCGTTCCCGGAAGTTGGGCAAACCTTTGCGGATCAGGTGTGGCTGACATGCAAGCCCTGAAGCGGCACGGGGCTTTTGCGATTTTGGTTGTCGGGATCGTTCTGCTGGCCGTTTGGCTGTGGCTGTTCGGGGGGGCGGCGGCACTGACCCAATGGGCAGCGCAAGAACAGCGCGATGTGCAAGCCGGATTGGCTGGATCGCTTCGCGCCGCGCGTGCGGGTGAGCCCTGGGCCGGGCTTGGCCTGTTGGGCCTATGTTTTGCCTATGGTTTTTTTCATGCCGCAGGTCCCGGCCATGGTAAACTGGTAATGGGGGGATATGCGCTGGGCGAAGACGTCCCCCGTGGACGGATTATCGCGCTAACTTTGGCCGGCTCGCTTGGTCAAGCCGTCACAGCCATTGTCGTTGTGAGCATTGGAGCGGCCGTGTTTGGCTGGGGCCGGGCGCAAATGACTGAATTGGCAGACGGCAGCTTGGCCGTTGTTAGTGCTGTTGGCATTCTGCTCGTGGGGCTTTGGTTGTTTTGGCGTGGTGTGCGCCGTTTCAGTGCAGCACAGGATATGCACGTTCCGCATGGTCACGATCACGGCGGCGTTTGTGGCAGCTGCGGGCACGTTCATGGGCCAACAGCGGAACAAGTTGCGGGCGCACAGACGTGGCGCTCTGGGCTGGCCGTCATTCTGGCTGTTGCGGCACGTCCCTGCACGGGGGCCTTGTTTGTTCTGATCCTGACATTTGGGATGGGCATCCCCACGTTGGGCATCTTGGGGGCGATTGTTATGGGGCTGGGAACAGCCATGTTGACGTTGCTGGTGGGGCTTGGCGCGTGGCATTTGCGCGGTGGGCTTAGCGATCGCTTGTCAGGATCATCAGGCTTGCGGGCAATGGGTATTCTGGAATCTGTTGCAGGTCTGACAGTTGCCGTGATTGCCGGGCAAGTTGCGCTTCGACTGATATCTGTTGCGTGAGCTGAAGCTCACCCTACCTTTGAATTCACCGTAGGGTGAGCTTCAGCTCACGCATGTCTTTATTGATCTTTGGTCTTTGTTTCGAACCGCAACCCTTTTGCTGTGCGATCCCAAAACCCGGTCCAATAGGTGTGGTCTTCTTTGTCAGTGCCATCTTCATTGCGAGAAAACACACCGTCGTCAGCATTAGGGATCAAGTCCAAATATACCGCCTTGTCCGCGTCCGCTTTCAAATGCAGATCAAGAAATGCAGTGGCAAAATGTTGCGCGACGTTGTTCATGCGCACATTGTCCCAAACAGCATCCGCGTAGTGGTCGTAAGGAGACAGATCACCATTGCCTTGTGCGCGCCACGCTTCTTTTGGGGCGGCCATGGGGGCGGCCGCATTATGGTTGGCGTGAATGAACGTCAGTAGATGTCTGTCTGTGCCTGTCGCTTCATCAAACATGGCACGCATCGCGTCATAAACAGACACATCATCCACGCTTCCAGCCATCAACATGAGTGGCCGCGATATACCAGACATACCATCCGCGTCCCAAAAATTCAGATTTCGCCCCCATGGGCCAATGGCAATGGCGGCTTTCAGGCGCGGATCATCCGATAGCGTTGCGTGGCTGTCAGATCCTGCCAAATGTGTGCCAAGCAAGCCTTTGGGTGCGCCCCAGGGATAGTCAACAGAGGTTTGCGTCACGCCAGCACCGCTATAGATCAGCGCACCGTACCCTCCCATGGAGTAGCCAATGACAGCAGCATTATCAGCCTCAGTAATCGCTGCGATGTCCTCTCCTATGACGGCGGCATCCCCCATTTGATCGAGCACAAAACGTTGGTCCAGCGGACGGTTTACAAGTGTCGAACCAAACGCTGCTTGATCTGCATAAGTACTGTCCGTGTGATCAATGCTGACCGTGACATACCCTTTGGAGGCCAGATTTTCGCCCAGATGGCTCATCAGCATACGGTTTCCCGGATAGCCGTGCGAAATGATCACAACGGGGAAGGTGCTACCCTCCAGCGCAGGGGCATCACGGCTGGCCATTCCAACCAATTGCGTGGCGGTCACACCATCGCGGATCAACGTGTCATAGGTTGTGCCAGCTTGCGTGCCTTCAGCTGCTGGGTACCACAATTCCACTGTCAGCGGGCGGTCATAGGTGGGGGTCACATCGTCCGTAACGTTCAGGATGTCGATCCTGTCGGGGGCCGTAAATGACAGCGTACGCACGCCCACTGCGAAATCTCCGTGGGCAGACAAAGACGGAGCGTCAGGGCGGATGATGTCTATGCGATTTTCGCTCATGGAAGGGGTTCCAAACACAGTTGCTACGACGGCTATAGCAGCCAAAGTCGAATGGGTCATGGTGTCTCCTGTCTGATGTTTCTACGCACGGTAGCAGAAAGCCATTGGGAGTCACGAGAATGTCGCGTGTCGCTTGGTCAGCGATCATCTCGGCGCGCCCTACAAGATAGTGACAAGCAGGGCGCGCCAAGGGCCTTTGTAACGGTTAACCCAATTCAGCAAGGCGCGCGAGCGCATCAGCCAGCTTTGTTTCTTCGTCTTGGCGGGCTTCCAGATTGGCGCGGGTTTCTGCCACCACGTCGTCCGGGGCGCTGTCGATGAACTTGGGGTTTTTCAACCGTCCATTCAGACCGCCGATTTCTTTCGCCAGCTTGCCCAGTGTCTTTTCAAGACGCGCTTTTTCTTCGGCCACGTCAATCACGTCAGCCAACGGTAAGCCGAATTCGCCACCTGGAACGCCCAGTGTCACGGTGCCTTTCGGGAATGCATCCACATCTGTCAGGCTTTCAATGCGTGCCAAGCGGTTGATGATGGCGGCGTTCGCCTCGTACGCGGCACGGGCTTTGTCGTTAAAACCAACAACAACCATGGGAACAAAAGCACCTGCATTCACGTGCATTTGCGCACGTGCTGAACGGGTTTCTTCGATGATGCGCACAACCCAGCCCAGCTCCGCGTCGGCGTTCTCGTCCACCATTTCGGCTGCGGTATAGGTTGGCCAATCAGCATGCACCAAAGGTTTGGCGCGGTCCTTTTGCTGCCAAAGCTCTTCGGTGATGAAGGGCATGATCGGATGCAGCAGAATAAGGCATTGATCCAACACCCACGCAAACGTCTCGCGCGTTTCTTGTTTGGCGTCTTCGTCCTTGCCGTCAAAGACGGGCTTCGTGAATTCCAGATACCAATCGCAGAACACGTTCCAAGTGAAGGCATAAAGCGCATTTGCGGCATCGTTAAACCGGTAATCGGTCAGCGCCTGATCCACAGCTTCGCGGGTCTTGGCGACTTCGCCTTTGATCCAGCGGTTCAGGGCCAGTTTGGTGTCGGGCGCGGTTTCGGAATGGGGCAGTTCAAAGCAACCGCGCATGTCGCCATAGCTGGCCGCATTCCAAAGTTTGGTGCCGAAGTTGCGATAGCCCTTGATGCGTTCCATATCCAGTTTCAGCACGCCACCCAGCGCCGCCATCGCCGCCGAGGAGAACCGCAGTGCGTCCGCACCGAATTCGTCCACCACTTCCAGCGGGTCCACCACATTGCCGGTGGATTTGGACATCTTCTTGCCCTTCGCATCCCGCACAAGACCGTGCAGATAGACCGTGTCGAACGGGATCTGATCCACGACAGCCAGTTGCATCATCATCATGCGCGCCACCCAGAAGAACAGGATGTCTTGGCCGGTGATCAGTGTGGACGTTGGGAAGTATTTGTCGAGTTCCGGCGTGTTATCCGGCCATCCGAGCGTCCCGATAGGCCAAAGACCGGACGAGAACCATGTATCAAGCACATCGGGATCACGCCACAACCGTACAGGCTGACCGTTTTCGTCAAAGCTTGCCGACAGGCTTTCACGTTTGCTTTCAGCCTCTTCCGGCAACAGATATCCGAAGGCATCGGTGTTCGGATAATAATCCAATGCTTTTTTCAAGGCGCCCTCGAAAGTCGGGGCACAGAACTTTTGGGGATTGTTGAGATCCCATTCGTCCGACACAGTCCCGTCGTCGTTTTTGACATGCTTGACGGACGGGCCGTACCAAACCGGAATCTGGTGCCCCCACCAAAGCTGACGAGATATACACCAAGGTTCGATATTCTCGAGCCAGTGGTAGTACACTTTCTCGCCACTTTCGGGCATGATTTTGACTGTGCCGTCTTTGACAGCGTCCAGCGCGGGGCCAACGATTTGATCGGTGTCCACGAACCACTGATCAGTCAGCATGGGTTCGATCACGACCTTGGAGCGATCCCCGAATGGCTGCATGATCGGCTTGCTTTCGACCATCGGCACCAGCGCGTCGGCGCCTTCGGCATCGGGCTTCAACGCGGCCTTGCCCAACGCGGGGTTGTCCGCACGGGTCATCACGGCCAGGCCTTCTTCGGTGATTTGCGCAACAACTTTGTCACGCGCTTCGAACCGGTCAAGGCCGCGCAGATCGTCGGGGACAAGGTTCACAAG
>CALHST010000122.1 GCA_938038825.1 uncultured Paracoccaceae bacterium
CAATAATCCTCTATCTGGCTCTGGTCGGCCCCCAACGCACTGTCGCCGTAGCCCCGCAAATCAAGTGACACGCACTGAACATAAGGCCCAAGGGCCTTAAGCTGCGCATCCCAGTTAGAGCGGTTCCCGCCAATTCCGTGCAAGAACACACAAATTGGGCCTGCACGCGTGGGCGTTGCTGACATTGCCAACTGCGGCGCGCCGTCGACGTGATGATGCGCAATCTCGACAGTTGCAGGGCCGACGGTGACTTCTTCGCAAACCGGCACCGCATCTGTAAGTGCCGCAATCCCCGCGTCAAAGATCGCTTCGCTCCCGTTTGCGATCTCGGCACTGCGTGAACCTGTAATTTCAGCAGACCATGTGACCCGCGCACCAGCGCTGTCATCCGCCACCGTGACCGTCGCGTCATACCGATCTGCGCCTTCGATCCCCGAAACATGTGTATAGCGCAAGCACTGGTCGCTATCGCTGAACCAGGTCAATTGCTCGCGGTATTGCGTTGCCGCGCCTTTGACCGTGAACACACGAACAAAACCGCCCTGTTCTGCCTGCATTGTTGCAATAAGCGGATGCCAAGGGACACAGAACTGCCGAACCACGGCCCACACGTCCTTTGCAGGGCGTTGCACCGCGCGGGAAACGTGGGCTGTGTCGCGCCCCATCGCGGTTATTCAGCGGCCAATGACGCTTCGTCCGTGCCGCCACCGCGCCAAAGAGAGGTCCGCGCGCCGCCTTCGTCGCCGGGGGCCTGGTCGATCTCGTCCACGTCATAAAGCGCCAAAACCGACATGTAATCCTCCATGATTTCGGTCGTATAGGGCAACATCAACGCGCCACAGCGGCTGTCGCGATACATCCGTTCCAAAGGCAGGGTTTTCAGCATGGATTGCCCGCCACAGGTGCGAATGGCCAAGGCTGCGATCTCTTGCACACCTTCCATGACGTTGTATTGGGCCGCATACATCCGCAACACTTCCGCCTTTGAAGGAAAGCCTTTGGATTCCATAAACGCCTGCCACCACAAGGCGCGCATTCCAGCCAGTCGGGAATACATCTGCCCCACGGCCAGACGTTTGGTGGTGAACATGCGCCGATCAATTGGCGGCAGATCCGGTAAACGTCCCTGCAAATAGGCCACTGTGAAATCAAAGGCCCCCTGCGCCACGCCCATATAGGTTGGGGACAAGGTCGCCATCAGATGCGGCCAATGCGGCATGGTTTTGATGAAAATTCCCGGCGGCATCATCAGATCCTGATCCGTCACAAAGACGTCCTTTAGAACAAGATCGCGCGAGTTGGTGCCCCGCATACCCAAAGGGTCCCAAGTGCCTTTGACCTCAAGTCCCGGGGTGTCCTTGTGCACCACAAAGATCATCGTGTCCTCGTGACGGGGTTCGATCCCTTCAAACCGTTCTGTGCACACGATGGAATAATAATCGCAATACCCCGCTAGGGACGCGAATTTCTTGAAACCGTTGATCTTCCAGCCACCGTCCACCTTGCGGCATTCGGTCTGGATCGGCTTTGAGGTCCAGTTGTTCCCAGCCTCGGATATGGGTTGTGAATAGATGCCTTGTTCCTTGACCGCCCGGCGGAATTGGCGTTCCCGCATAGGGGCAAAAGCCGCCCGATCTGCGTCGCTTAGATGGGGCATCTCGTACATAAACCGCGACCACATCATGGACGAGTTGTGCATATTGAATGTCAGTGCTGTCGCACCGCAATATTTCCCGATCTCGGCCCCGGCCATCGCATATTCACCAAGCGAAAACCCATGCCCCCCAAATTCGGTTGGCACTGTCAGGGTCAGAAACCCTTCGGCGGCAAGGTCCTTGTAATTCTCGACCGGGAAGCTTGCGTCTTGATCAATTCCCGGTGCGCGCGCCGCAAAATCAGGGCCCATGGCATTGATCCGATCCAACACCTGCACCACTTCGGGGCGCAGACGGGTCATGTCATAGTAATCGCGAAAATCTGACATTATGCTAACTCTCCCTGCAGGATACCCTCTTTCACAACCGGAGTTCCATCAAGAGCAATGGTGCAACGCCGCATCGGAAGATCAAAATGCCCTTCGGTAAAGCGCCCCGCATATTGGTTCGCCCCTGTGGACCACAGGAAATTGCCGGCAAAGGCGCGGAATTCCACTGCCTGCATGTCGCGCTTGTCATAAAGCGCACCGGATACCCAACGGGCCTTGGGGTTCATACCCCAGCCAACATGGCTCATCCCATAAGCATCGCGGTCCTCCCAGGCGGCAAGGTAGTCGCGGAACAATTCAGCGTCCAAACCATCGCCGCGAATGTCCGTTACAAAATCATCTTCCACAGTGATATCAATCTGTCCGGTCAGGTAACTTTTGAAGGTCAGGTTCATATCCCCAACATCCATCACGATCCGCCCATTCACCGACCCTTTTCCGGGAAACGCCAAACACAAGCCCCCCGGCCAATGCGCCACAGATCCGGGCGCAGTCCCAAAACCCGGTGTGCCACCGCATGGCGCGCCCGTCAGATCAACGATTAGGTCAGTGCCAGCCGCAGATGTCACACGCATTTCTGATGCCGTTTTCAGCATTTGAATGCCCAAATCCACCTTTGCACCCAGATCTGCCGTGGGCTCAGTGCGTTCCAGAATTTCCGGGTGTTCGTTGGTGATGACAAGCAGACGTGTCCCGGCCTCTTCGATTTCAGGCCACTCAGGCGAATGGATCATGCCTTCGACAGTGCAATCAACAATCACCTCGCTGACTTTCATCGCCTCTATCGCCGCTCGGTTGCCTTGAATGGCCAGCGAGGTGCCCGTACTTTTCACCGGTACAGGCGCAGTTTGAACCGGGGTCGGTAACGTGATCCGGCACGACTCGGCCCCGCGCTGAAACAGGGCCAGTTCAGACAATTCAACCAAGACAGGGCGTGATTGGGTTTCACACACGATTACCGCGCGGGTTCCGGGGCCAATCCCATTCAATGCAAACACACGTTCAAAGGCGGCAATCCATTTGCCCTCTATCCGTTCCTGAAGCATTTGATCCCTTTCCCAACACCCCTATGCGACATGTTCCGCACCGCTATTCAAACGCAATCTCAACCGAACCAAAACTGCCAAAATCCGCCCGTATTTCGGATCCGGATGGACACTCGACAGGGCGGATAAAACTGCCGGACAGGATAACCTGACCCGGCGCAATGCTTTGCCCATATTGCGCCATACGCCGCGCCAGCCAAACAACACTTTCCACGGGGTCATTCAGAACCCCAGCCCCAAGGCCCGTTTCCTCGACCACGCCGTTGCGCGACGTGATCGCCCCGACCCAGCGCAGATCCATGGCATCCACCCGGTGACGGTCTGCGCCCAGAACGATCCCGGCATTTGCGGCATTGTCACTGATGGTGTCATACACTGTGCGCGCGCTACCTGACGCGGTATCCACACGCACGATCCGGGTATCCAAAATCTCGATCGCGGGGGCCACAAAATCCGTGGCGGCAATTACGTCCGCGCGGGTGACATCTGCGCCGCCCAATGGTGCCTTAAGAACAAACGCGATTTCCGCTTCGATCCGGGGTTGAATGAACCGACCTGCAGGCACCGTGGCACCGTGTTCAAACTGCATATCGTCAAACAGAATGCCGCTGTCAGGAATGTCGATATTCAACGCATATTGCATCGCCTTGGAGGTCAGGCCAATTTTCCAACCAATCACCGAACGCCCCTGGGCCAGTTTCGCCCGATATATGGCGTTCTGAATGGCATAGGCGTCGTCCATACCCATGTCCGGGTGCTGCAAGCTTAGGATGCCAATCTGCTGACCTGTCTTTTCGGCATTCAGCAAAGCAGCCGCGGCGGCGACGTGATCCTGTGGGGTCATACCACTTCGTCCTCCACCGTGTTGCGCAGGGTTCCAATGCCAGTCACGTTGACCTCGACCACATCGCCGGGTTTCAGATAGCGCGGCGGGTCAAATCGGGCCCCGGCCCCGGTGGGCGTGCCTGTCACGATGATGTCGCCGGGCTGCAATGTCATAAAGGTCGAGATATATTCAATCTCGCGCCGGATCGGATGCATCATTCGGGCCAAGACATCATCCTGACGGATCTCACCATTTACCCGTGTGATAATCCGCGCATCGTCCAACTGTTTGGGATCCGTGAACGGCACAAGCCAAGGCCCCATCGCGGCAGAACGATCCCAGTTCTTGCCTTGTGTGACGTTGAATTTCGC
>CALHST010000123.1 GCA_938038825.1 uncultured Paracoccaceae bacterium
GCCGGGCAGTCGGGGATCGCGCAGCTTTTCAGGATCTCGCCATCCACACCCACATCGCCAAACTCGTTGACCACAATGGCCAAGCGCTTGCCGCCGGGGTTCTGCATCAATTGACGCACCAGCGTGGTTTTCCCGGATCCCAAGAAGCCGGTGATTACAGTGACGGGGAGTTTTGCCAAATCAGTCATCTAGGACCTCCAACGGGGGGATGCGCGCGACACAGTTGCGCTTAAAATGTTCAGGACGAGAGCGCCACGGGATCAACCCATCCGCAGTGGCGTTATAAAGGGCCGCGCCTTCGATCAGCAGGTCAGGTTGCGACACTTCATCGATGTTTCCGTAGATATACGTCCAGCGATCATCGCCGCGCAAAGCCACGGTGCAGCCGTGATCGCAATTCTGCAAACACTCTACCGCAGTCACTTTGACCCCCTCGGGCAGATCCTTTTCGGCGATGCTGTCATAAAGCCGTTGGCCGGGCCTGCGTTCATCATCCGGGATTTCCGCCCCGCGTCTGCATTTCACGCAGACCAATAGTTCTGTTGTCATGTTCCATTCCTTAATGGAACGTGGGCCTGATGGCGGGGAAGGGCACGCATGCCAAAACCCGACACCGGAACACCCCGTCCGGTTGGTTATCGTCATGCGCTGGCAGGTCTCCCGGCTTACGGATTTCGGCGTCTTCGCCTGCGGTTGCCCTGCCTTCCCGACCTGCTTGGTCAGTGGCTTTGCGGGCTCCCTCTCCGGTCACGGTCGCGGGGGCGGCTGTACTTGATCACGCGAACGCGAAAGGTACATTCCCTTTTCACCTGTTTACACAGGCACCAACACAATGGCAGATGCGTTTGAACCACGACCATTGTCAAGCGCCAGAGGATCCCATGACGGACGATATCAACGAACGCCACGCCGAAAAAATGCGTAAAATCAAGGCCGCACGGGATCGCATGATGGAAGGCAAAACCGAAGAAAAAGGTTTGATCATCGTGCATACGGGTGCCGGCAAGGGCAAATCGTCTTCGGGATTCGGTATGATCATGCGCTGCATCGCGCACGGGATGCCCTGCGCGGTGGTGCAATTCATCAAAGGCAGCTGGATGACGGGCGAGCGTCAATTGCTGACAGAACGCTTTGCGGATGAATGCACATTTGTCGTGTCTGGCGAAGGCTTTACATGGGAAACTCAAGACCGCGAACGCGACATCGCCGCCGCACAAGCCGGTTGGGCCCGCGCAAAAGAGCTGATCCGCGATGAAAGCATCGGCTTTGTTCTGCTGGACGAGATTAACATCGCGCTGCGCAACGACTATCTGGATATCGACGAGGTGGTCGATTTCCTGCTGAGCGAAAAGCCCGACATGACCCATGTTTGCCTGACCGGTCGCAATGCGAAGGAAGAGTTGCTTGAGGCATGCGATCTGGCAACAGAAATGACATTGCTGAAACATCCGTTTCGCGATGGGATCAAGGCGCAGAAAGGCGTGGAATTTTAAGTGCGGTGCCTGCCGATGCACATTGGACATGCGCCGCATGATTTACATCTGAGGCAAAATGCGCCACGATAGAGCATGGAAAAAATGACGGCCGTGACTGCATATCGAACTTCGTTGCGAGTCGTTCCACTTGGATAGGTTGAGGCATTGACTGGCGAATCCAATAGACCATCAAACCCGGCTGATAATGCGGCAAATTCTGCTGGCTCTGCATCTTTGGGACAACAATACCCGGATATCGAAGAACGCAAAATTCGTCTTGCCGAACGGCTTCCGAAGTTTTCAATTTTGCATGTGATCATTACTGGGCTTGCTGGTCTGTCCGGCGCCCTGGCAGTTGCGTTCATCAGTGCGAAAAAGGATCTTGAGTACCAAGAACGCGAGCACCGGCACAAGATTATTGAACAGGCAACCCAAGGTGTCAGCCCCCAGGAAGGCGCGCAAAGGCTCCTGTTTTTTGTCGAGGCGGGGATCCTGTCAGATGACACAGGCGAAATCCGTCGGATGGCGGAAAGCGATCCCGTTCTTGATCTAAGCAATCTCACGCAGCCGAACAATCACACGACCAGCGATGATGGGCTTGCGATCCTAAAGCGGTTCATCGCGCTGGACCTGTCCAAAAAGCTGCTGGATGATGGGACCCATCTTGTTGGTTACAACCATTGGGTTTTGGATGATTACGTCAACCTGACAAATGGCGAAGTGCTTGATTTGTCGCGTGATCGTATCACCCAGGACGAGGCAGATGCGCTGCTAAAGCATGATCTGGCCATCGTCGAAAAAGCCGTCAATTCACACGTGATGGTCCCCCTGTCCCAAGGCCAGTTTGACGCGTTGGTGTCCTTTGTCGCGAATGTCGGCCCTGTCGCCTTTGGTCAAAGCGATGTTTTGCAGGCCATCAACCGGGGGCAACTGGGCGATGTGCCCGATCTGCTGCGGGCCATGACGATTGTCGATAACATTCCCGTACAAACCCTGAAACAACGCCGCGCCTTTGAAGTGCGGCTGTGGAACCGCAAGCTGTAAAGAGGCGCGTTAAGCGGTCTGTTGGGCTATTGCCCAGATCCCCTGAGTGATTTGTCGATATACATTACGGCAAAATCCACGCGACGATCTTTCCAATGCGCCTCGTCCGAGCTTCCCAAAAGCATACTTTCGCGCGCCCCTTGACCGTGTGCCTTGAACTGCGACGCGATTGTTTTGTCGGGATCAAGTTCTTCTAGTTTTTGAAGAACTTCGTCCGCGCGCTGCCAACTTATGTCAGAGTTAATGGCGTCAAACCCCGTGCTGTCGGCGTGACCATAGACAAGCACAAACGCATTGGGGCAGCCTTCTGCCCGGTCCGCAATATCAGAGATAAGTCCCTGATACTTCGTTGCTATGTCATGTTTGTTCGTTTCGAAGTGGATTGCTTTGTTTTTCAGGAATTTATCGAATGCAGCCACGCAATCAATGGAATTTCCGACATCATCATATCGGAAATCCACGCCAATTGCTTTGGGTCCGCCCGAAAGCTGCGGG
>CALHST010000124.1 GCA_938038825.1 uncultured Paracoccaceae bacterium
GCTGGGCATGTCGTTCCGTGATTTCCTGGATGGCAAACTGCCTGCTTTGCCCGGCGAAACCCCGACGCTGTCGGACTGGGCGGATCATTTGACGACCATTTTCCCGGAAGCGCGGGTGAAGCAATTCATTGAAATGCGCGGTGCAGACGGGGGCCCGTGGCGTCGCCTTTGTGCGCTGCCTGCGTTCTGGGTTGGCTTGATGTATGAGCAGGGCCCGTTGGATGCGGCATGGGATCTTGTGAAGGATTGGGACACGGAGACGCGCGAAGACATGCGTGTGGCTGCACCCGAGCATGGATTGATGGCCGAGGTGAATGGCATCAAGATGTTGGATCTGGCGCGCGAGGCAGTGGCTTTGTCTGAAGCTGGCTTGAAAGCGCGGGCGCGGCCCGGATCAGGAGGGTTGTTGCCTGATGAAACGCATTTTCTGAACGCGTTGAAAGAAAGTCTGGAGAGTGGCAAGGCCCCTGCGGATGAGCTGCTTGATCGGTTCAACAGCGATTGGGACGGCGACGTAACCCGCGTGTTTGGGGACTATTCCTATTAAGTGATCGCTGCAGCCCGACGCAGTGTTGCAAACGCAGCGTCGGGTTGTTTCAGTGTGGCTGGTGGTAGACGGCCATAGTTTGCGAGCGCGTGCTCGACGTGATCCCAGCCGATTGTTTGAGCAATATCAAAAGCGGCCAATCCTTTTTGAATACGCTCGGTCTTGTTGCCAAAATTACGAAACCAGAGCCGTTTGGCCGTTGGGAAGTATCGAAATCCGATCGCCGGACGCATCGCGAGGGCGTGCGCCAAAGGCCAGTCCAGTGTTTTGGCCGCGGCTTCGATGGCCGCTTGAACAAGTGTATTTTGCTCCCACAGGAAAAAGGCTTTGAACAAAGCGCGCTTGTCGTTGGGTGTAAACGGCGCAGGATTGTGGCAGCGGGAAAGCGCATAAGCGAGGTCTGGATCCAGCCCCTGATTGATAGCGGCGTCAGCTCCGTATCGGGCAGTCAGGTAATAGCTTGCATAGGTTTCCACGCAGACACGCGCGTTGATGCGTTTGTAGGCTGTGGAAAATTCCTGCAACCGGGTCCGTTTTTCGGATTTGTCCGGGGACAGCAGAGTTAACGCGCGCCCCAGCATTTGGCCCTTGGCAAAGAACCCGGCCCCCCAGAGTGCCCCATGGGCCGCCAGGAGTGGAAATGTGTGGCGGCCATTGGAGTGTCTATAGATATGCCAGTAGACGGTCGCGCGTTGTGACAATGCGTTAGGATCTCCGGCGAGGGTTTGTGCTTCGTTGCGGAGTGTTTCAAGTGTTGTACTCATACGGGGCTCGCGTGTTTAGATTGGCCGGTCTGGAGGGCGCCCCGATGTGCTTAGGCTGCGCCTGCGCACCGGCCCACCCACCAGCCACGGCCCATTGATTAGGATGTTTTGGGATCTGGTTTCGGGAGAGTTTTGATGATGCCCTGCAGGGTGGTCATGGCTTGCGTGAAGCCAAGGCCGAGGCAGAGAAGCGCCAAGCCAAGCGCGACCATCAATGCGTTAAATCCAGTTTCGATGATCAACGGGAATATGGCCCCAATCAGGACAATCCCGCCCAGACCAATAGCGCCAAATCCCGTTACAATCGTCAAAGCACTGATCTTGATAGCCGGTCCATTGATTGGGCAGGTGGCCATGAGGGTTCCGATTTTCAAAAGAATTGCGCACAGCGTCCCGAGTCCGATGATGGCCACGAGCAGGTAGGTCAAAATTGTAATGGTCATTGAGGTCTCCTATTTATCTGACGGAAGTTTTTATTGATGGTTCCAAAGGTATCGGATTCGAACCATCGATAGAGGATGCTGAACACGCCGCTCCACAGGGCTGCAAAGACGGTACAAAAGAGGGCGAGGTCGGGCAGAATTTTTATCCGCGGGTGAAGGTCTATGTTGTTGACGCGCAATTCGCAGAGAACGCCCAAAAAGATCACGACGACGACGGCCCCAAGACTCCCGAGTATGGTTGTGTTTGGTCCGAAGCGGTGGAGGCCCCAGATCAGCGCAGGGGCTCCGATGGTGAGGTATGGAATGGCGCCGAATCCGATCGCAAATACCGGGATCAACAAAATCCAGAAGCCGACCAAAGCCACAATGAGGGGTGCGCCAATGAGGGCGAGGAAAAAAGCGATTGGGTCGATGGCATAACGGTCATTTGGCATTTTGGTCACGCTGGAATGGGATGCGGGGCGGCATCCAACCAAGGGATGACGGGTTTACGGGTTGCGGCATAGTTTGGGACTGCGCTGTCAAGGCGATTGGCGAGTTCCGGCAGGCGGGCGACAGGAACATTGGGAAACAGGTGATGTTCGCGGTGGTAAAACATGAGGTAGGCAACCCGCGCGAGGATGCCGCGTTGACTGCGTCCCGCCAAACCATGTGCTCCGTGATGGGTGATCCACACTGCAAAGAAGGCAGTCAAGCATTGGGCGATGGTCATCGCAACTATATGCGAAAACACTGCGGGGTGCCCGATGACGATGGCGGCAGCGACGACAGCCACAATACAGAGCCAATCAACCGCCATTCGGTGGCGCCAATTTGGCCCGCCGTGTTGCCAGACAGCGATATTCAGATCAATGGGAAAACGGGGGCCATAGGCAAGCACCTTGTACCACGGCATATGGCTGCACTTGCCTTCGTGATCACCAGGGCCGCCTGCGTGTTTGTGGTGTTGTAGATGGCAAAACGCGTCTGCATTATTCGAGCCCAACATGATGGCGCTGAGCCCATGCATCAAGGCATGATCCTGCGCGCGGGTCAGGCCTAAATTCCCATGGATGGCTTCGTGGTTGAGGCGCAACGCGCAGAGGAAAAACATGAAGCTGGCCGGAAACCCAAGCCAAAACAGGGGGCTGGCATAAAGCGCGAGGGAAAGAAAAAGCCAAGGAAGAGGCAATGCAAGCTCGTGCAGGGTGCGGGTTCTGCTCATTTCAAGCAGGTCGCGCCACAGGACATTTTGGGGCTGGGGCTCAAAGAAGGGTTTATGTGCCAAGGGCATCCCGTATTTCTGACGTAGCATTATTCTATCCCTTTCTGTTGCGTCTTTAATGTTTGTTATTTCTGTACTTGGAGAAATTTTGGAGCAAATTTTTTTTGCTAGCTGCCTTTGGCTTTGGGCAAGAACCGGGCGATGCGGCTGCCCAATTTCACAAGGTTCATTTGTACTCCGCGCGGCAGTTGCGCCATGTCGGCATACCAGTCGTCAAACATCTGCATTGTGTCGAGCGTTTCGTTGATGCGGGTGGTCACGGTTTTGGGGGTCCCGTCATTTTGGGCTTCGATCTGGACCTCGCGCAAGGCGGCCAAGGTTGGGGCAAATTCGCGTTCGCGACGGCCTTCGACAACGATGTTTACCAGATCGAACATCTCATGGACCGAGGTAAAGTGATCCCGGCGATCCCCCAGTTGACGCTGCGACTTGACGAGCTTCCAGGCTTGCAGTTCTTTCAGCGCGGTGGAGACATTGGATCGTGCAAGAGTAAGCGTTTCGGCGATGTCTTCGGCGGTCATGGGGTCTGGCGCGATATGTAGCAATGCATGGATCTGCGCCACGGACCGGTTCACGCCCCATTTGGTGCCCATATCTCCCCAGTGGAGGATAAAGTTTTGCATCGCAGGTGTCAGGTTCATGTCCGATTCGCTTGAAATTTCTGTTATGAGAGAAATAACAGAAATAACAGATGAGTCAAGTTTTTCGTATGCCCAGTGGTTGTCTCGTGAGATGTGTGCATGCTGTGCATAGCAAACCGGAAGGGATCACAATGCCGCAGATTTCTGTAAATGGCGTGACGTTGGCTTATGTGGATACAGGCGGGCCAGGGGAG
>CALHST010000125.1 GCA_938038825.1 uncultured Paracoccaceae bacterium
CGCAGCACCAATGGATTGCCGCTGAGATCCGGTTGATCCGACAGAATGATCGCGTAATCAGACGCTTGCGCGCCTTTGGTTCCGGTGATCCCAGAGGCATCAAAGACAATTGTGGCATTGCCTGTGTCGGTACTTTCCTCATAGGTCCACACCCGCTCTACCATGTGTTCTACGCCGCGCGGGGTCGATACATTGGTGGTGCTTTCTGCCCCCCCATCGTTGGTCAATGTGATCGTGCCGGGCATGGCAATATCCTGGACCGTGAATGTGCCATCCGTGGCTTCCACGGCCAATGTGCCGCTAAAGGCCAATGCAGACACGGCTGCGGCCTCAATCTGTCCGACCGACACTTCCAACTGCCAATCCCCGCCCAGATCCGCAGCCCCGGTCACATCATCAGACGCAGTCACGTCCGCCCCGGTCAACGCCGCCAACGCGGCCAAGGCTTGGGTTCCGGTCTCGCCCG
Source organism: uncultured Paracoccaceae bacterium (assembly GCA_938038825.1). Taxonomy (GTDB): domain Bacteria; phylum Pseudomonadota; class Alphaproteobacteria; order Rhodobacterales; family Rhodobacteraceae; genus Aliishimia. The sequence continues at coordinate 467 of CALHST010000125.1, forward strand.
CGCCAAAGTCACAGCCATAAATCAGGATGTCGGCAGTCTCCGTCAGGCTTTGCCCGATCTGTTCCAGCGCGGCTGCGTCTGCCCCAAGCACACTGTTCAGCGTGGTGGTTGCGCCGCCCAATTCAAGCGCACCGGGCTCGCCATGGGAAAAGATATGCAATGCGGCCACATCATCGCGCCCTCGCAGGTAATCCGCGATTTGGCTGAATCCGCCCTCCTCGCGATCCAGCATCAGAACCTCGGCCCCTTCGGGCAGAACGCGGATCAACTCTTCGGCGTTCTCAACAGCCGCATCAATCACATAAACCGACGCACCCGTGACCGGTTCGGGCGCTTCGGGCAAAGCGGCTGTGACAGCAGCGTCGTGGTCTTCTGCATCCCAGACAACATCCTGTGCCAGATCCACAGCCCCGGCCCCATCGAACATAAGCCGGGCTTCCAACGCCAAATCTGTGTCAACGGGCCGCGCGGTATGCTGTTTTTTGAACAGTGTCATCGGGTACTCTCCCCTGCTGACGGGATCGCCAGCGTTTGGATCCGGCATAAGGCGGCGTTAGTGCAGGCCTTCCCCGCGCTGGCGCCACATGTCGTGGATTGCGGTCTCGAGCGTGTCGAGAGATTCAGTGCCCGTCAGTTCGCCCGGGTAATTGTTCAGGCCCACGGCCTGGAACACACTGGCATAGGAACTTTGCAATTCAGCATAGCGCGCATCAAAGCGCAGCTCGGCCAGAATGGCCCCCACTTCTTCAAAGACTTCTTCTTGCAGCCCCGTCAGACCCGACGCGCTTTCTGCTTGGATCGCGCGTGAAATCTGTGCAGATACAGCCGCGAACTGCGCCGTGGTGCGGGTTTCCTTGCGCAGCAGATCATAGCGCGCCTTAGAGATATGCACCTGTGTGGCCACAGCATGGGTCAATGCCAACGCGCGGGCATCCAGCAACGCTTTGTTCGCACCAAAGACCTGCTTGCGGCGTTTGTTGTTGAACAGCGAAATCAGATCCCACGACACACGGGTGCCGGCACTTAGAAACTGGCCTTCTTCCAACAAATCATTGTTGTCGATGCTGGCCGTCAGGAATGGCCGGATCGACGGCAACAATTCCAAAGCGACGGCTTTTTCGTCCAGCTCCAGATTGCGCTGCTCATATGTGATTTCGCGCAGTTCGGGGCGGTTCTGATAGGCCATCTGCACCAGTTGGCCGGCCGATTGATGAATATTGGGCAATGTCTTGCGCGACGGCACACGGACGTTGAACTTTGCGCCGGGCCTAAGATTGGTCAGCGCCGCCAATTGCGGTTTGGCCGTGCTGAGATCGCGTTTCAGCGCCTGCATCTCGCCAATGACACGCAACAAGTCGCGCTGATAGATCAGGCCTTCGGTGCGATCCGAAAAACCACCATTGCTGAGACTGCGGGACTGCGCCAAGGCCCTGTCCGCTTTGCGCAACACGCGGCTGATACGTCCGCTAAGACGTTCGTCACTGACGGCCCGCCAATAAGCCGTGCGGGTGCTTTCCATCAAACGGTTCACAACGGCGCGGCGTTGTTCCTGTGCGATCAGAACATCATTTGCGGATTGCTGCGCGCGGTAATAACTGAGCCCATAATCCAGAACATCCCAGCTGAGGGTCAGATTGGCATCTGAATTGGTCCGCTCGTCCGATCGCGATGGCGTTGCCGAAGTGACACCCGTTTCCAGGTTCACACTGCGCCCACCGGGTTCGTTGTTGCGGCGGCTGAATTCGGCGTCTGCCACCAGATCCGGCAGCAAATCCATTTCGCTTAGATCTTTGGAACTGCGTGCCAGCAGGATGTTGCGGGTTTCGATCTGGTGATCAAGGTTATACTTCAGCGCCCGCGCCATCGCTTCGTGAAGACCCAGCGCGCCGGTCAGCGCCTCTTGGTCCGAAGCCAGCAAGCGCGCTTCGCGATCTGCAGCCACTTCTGAAATTTCCGCCGGTGTCAGCGGTTCCAAATCCACTGCACACCCCGCCAACGCCAAACTGGTGGCGCCCAAAAACGCTTTGAGCTTTAGACCCGTCATTTTGCATCTCCCCGACGCAAGCAGTTGTGCCGATTTGTGAATACTACGCAAGATTGTGTAGCAACGATTTGGCACATCTGTTTCATTTAAACCGCACAATGCCCGCGCTGCCGGGGACCAAACCCATGGGCGTCCCTGAAAACTGGGCAATAATGCGTATTGTCTGGCTGACCCCGTCAATCTTTGGGGCCACCTTTATGATCTCAAGATCATGAGTGCTTTGAGTTGCCGCATCCTGGAACACCATCCCGGTGCCCGGCACCAGCTGTGTGATCAGATCCGAAGGCACAATCACCTCAAGCTGGAGATTGTCCACATCCACAAGTTCCATCAGGGGCGCACCGGATTGCACGTTTTCAAAGGCGCGGGCTGACACATCCGAAATCGCCCCGTCAAAGGGCGCGCGTACATCGCAGGTTGCAACTTGCACCTTCACGCGGTCCCGTCGCGCGGCTTCCAATTGTTCGCGCGCGGCGGCTTGTTCCATGATGGCCCGCCCCCCTGCCCCACGAGCGACCAGCGCCTTTTGGCTTTGTGCATCAATCGCCGCGATCTGCAGTTCGGCTTCGGCTGCTGCCAGATCCGCCAGTTCTGCCGCGCAATCAAACTGCACCAGAAGATCCCCGGTTTTCACAATTTGCCCCAGCGACACCGGCATTGTGGTAATCCGCCCGCCCCGTTGACTGGACAGGATTGCAGTGTTCTGGGCACTGACCACTGCGGACATCTCTTGCGCGGCGGCATGCGACCCGCATGTGAGCAACGATAAAAGAGCAATGGTTGTCAGAAATTTGTTCATGTGGTCTCTAGTGTCTGCGCATCGCCGGACTTGCGGAGTGTTCACAGAATCTTAACAACTACTTTGAGTTGTCAAACAAGGGGGAAAATTTGGTGGATCACGCCACGTCAAAGCCAAAATCCTCTTTAAATGCGATGCAGTTGTTCGAACGTACCATTCGTGCACAAACAGATCCCACTGATCTGATCTTTCACATGGTCAATGACTTCCCCAAGTTTTTGCAGGCGGAACAAGGGTTTGCCTTTGATACAAAAACATCCGGGGCAAAAACGATTGTGGCTGCCGGATCGGTGTCGGACGTGGATCGAAACAGTGACACATTGCGCGGTCTGGAAACCCTGATTGGCACAGATCCGCTTACGGCCCCAACGGCGCTGCGTCTTGGGGCGATCTCAAATCTGGCCGCGATGCCTTATGGGTTGGCGCTGCCGTTTTCGGGGCGCTTATCAGGTCGCATGCCGGATGGACTGATCTTGGCGCGCAGTCAGCCCTGGCCCAGCCCCGCGGCAGAGCAGGCGGCGTATCTGGCCGAGGTTTATCACCACGCGTTTGAACGGTTCGCAGCCCGCAAAACGCGTCGTTCACGGGGTTTGCGGCGGTTTTTGTTTTGGTCAATCGCTGCGATTGCGCTGGCCTGCCTGACCTTGATCCCCATTCCCATTACTGTTGTGGCCCCCGCCCGCGTGGTGTCAGACATCGCGATCCCAGCGGCACCGTCGCTGGATGGGGTTGTGTCAGAGGTTTTCGTGCAACAATCCCAACGGGTCAAACGGGGCGCGCCCTTGTATGCGTTACGCGACGGGGCTGCGCAGGCGGAACTGGGCGAGGCCCGCGCCCGCGTTCGGGTTGCCGTGGCCCAAGAAACCAAACTGCGGGCAGAAGCGTTGCGCATCCCGTCTGCCCGCCAAGAACTGAACGTGGCCGAGGCGGAAACCGCGCTTGCCCGCATTTCGCTGGCCCGCGCCGAAGATCTGGTCGCGCGCCATACGGTCGCGGCCCCCATTGATGGGATGGTGGTGGCGGACAGCCTGTCGTCCCTGCCCGGAACGCCGCTGAGTTTTGGGGATGCGCCCGTGCAGGTCGTGGATCCTGACCAGTTGATCGTGCAAGCAGATGTGGCATTGGCGGACAGCGTGGTGGTGTTCGATCTGCAAAAGGCCAAGGTGTTTTTCACCGACACCCCAACGCAGGCCGTCCCGCTTGATCCCTTGCAACTGCCCTTTGAACCGCGCACCGATGCACGCGGCGGCGTCAGCTATCCCATGCGGTTCAGCGCAGCCCAATCAGGCGATTTTACCCTTGGCAGTGAAGGGGTTGTGCAGTTGTCCGGGCCACAGCAGCCCTTGGGATACGTGCTGTTTCGCCGCCCCATCCAATGGCTGTTTGCACGGCTGCCATGGTAGCGGCCCCTGCCCCCCCTTCCGGTCCTGTGCCCGAATTGCGCGGCGAGTTGGCGATTTCGTTTCGCGGCACACCCGGTGCCGCCAGCGCGTTGATCTATGACCCCCTGTCCCATCGGTATTTCGAGCTGTCCCATGACAGCACTGTTCTGATCCAGAACTGGTCCCTGCAAGATCCCGCCGCTATCATCCGCGCGGCCAAGGCGATTGGCGTGTCTGTGACAGATGCGGCCATCGAGGCCCTGTCAAAGTTTCTGGTCGAAAACGGGTTGGTGAAACACCCCGGTGCGCGGCAGGGGTTTACCCTGTGGCACAAGCAACGCGCGCAGAAAAAGACTCTGATGGCGCGGTTTTCGCGTCTGATTTTTTTGCGCATTCCACTGGGCAATCCTGATCCCATGCTGGGCGCACTATATTCCGTGGTCTGGCCGCTTTTGACCCGCGCCTTCACGGCGCTGACCATGGGGGCATTCCTGTGTGCCTTGTGGCTGTTATCCCATATGCCCGAAGCAATAAGTGCCAATTTCAAAGCCTTGATCAGCTTGCAGGGTGCTCCGACATTGTTGATCGCCCTGGCCTTGGTCAAGCTGGGTCACGAATTGGGACACGGTCTGCAAGCCAAACGCCTGGGCCTGCGCGTGCCGTCGGGTGGGATCATGTTTCTGCTGGGGTTGCCCCTGCCCTTTGTCGAGCTGTCTTCTGCCTGGCAATTGGAACAGGCCAAAGACCGCATTCGCGTCGATGCTGGCGGGATTCTTGCGGAATCTGCCATTGCCGCGTGGAGTCTTCTGGCCTTTTGCTTTTGGCCTGACGGCACCATGCGCCTGATCCTGTTCGCCATGGCCAGCAGTTCGCTTGCGCTGAGTTTGCTGGTCAATCTGAATCCCTTGATGCGCTTTGACGGGTATTTCCTGCTGTCCGATCTGCTGGGCATCAAGAACCTGCAACCGCGCAGCTTGGCCTTGATGAAATGGCGGCTGCGCGAAATTCTGTTCAACTTGTCGGACCCGGTTCCCGAAGCGTGGCCCCTGTCAACGCGGCGCTGGCTGATTGTCTATGGGGTTTTGCTGACGCTGTACCGGGTGAGCTTGTATCTCGGCATCGCCATTTTGGCCTATACGGTGCTGAACAAGCTGTTCGGCGTTGCGGTTTTTGTCTTTCAGATCCTGTTCTTTGTTGGGTTGCCCATCCTGCGCGAATTGCGCGTGTGGTGGACCCGACGCCGCGACATTGCAGCAAGGCGCCGCGTCTGGATCAGCGGCGCTGTTTTTGCTGGCTTGATCATTCTAATGGCCCTGCCGATGCCCCGTAACATCATGGTGCCGGCCCGCCTGAGCAATGTGCAAAAGACCGATTTCTTTGCGCCACGCGGTGGGGTGTTGGAACAGGTGCGCATCGCGGATGGTCAACACGTGCGCGCCGAGGACACCTTGTGGGAGTTTCACAGCCCCCGCGTCACCTTTGAACGTCAAGCCATCCAATCCGAAATCGCCGCCATCAACAGCCGCATCGCACGGCTTGCGGCAGAGACCGGATCGCGCAGCGAAGCCCCCTTGTTGATCAGCGAACGGGACCGTCTGCAGGCAGAGCGCAGCAGTCTGGACGATGCCGCCGCCAAATTGCGTGTGGCCACGCCGGTA
>CALHST010000126.1 GCA_938038825.1 uncultured Paracoccaceae bacterium
CCGGACCCGCCTTTGAAGTTCATCACGCCGATGATCTGCATGTGGTCGCCATTGCGGCGGCCGGGCAGGTAATCCCCTGCTTTCCGTGCGTTTTTTTCAAGCAGGATGCGCAGATCCTGAAGGTCGTGGGCAGAGTAATGGCGGCGGTTTCCAGCGCTGAGTTTGGGTTCGGGGCCTTTGCCATCCAAATGCAACTTGCGCAGATAGCTGTCGTTCACGCCCAAAAGGGAGGCCGCTTCGCCACTGGTAAAGGTGCGCATGAGTTTGGCGGCGTCAGGGGGGAATAGGGATGCACGCTGGGCGTGAAGTTGGGCAGCCAGCCGTTCACTGTCTTGTCGTATCACAGCATTCAGGTCATCCTGAGGATGCGCGTTGCTCATGTCTGCCCTCACCGCCAGCCTTTTCCGTGTTCACGGTTTTTGGCGTTTTTATGGTTCTTTTCGTGATTAATGACTGAAACGTCAGATTCGTGCAAGTCCAAAGGTTTGAGCGTGAAAAGTTACTGATTTTCCAAGTTTCTACTTTCGCTGACACATATGTGCGCTACTGTTAGCGCAGGTACGGTGAAGTATTACGGTCGCCTATTTCGAGTCGCGGCTGGATTGTTAGCTTTTTTCGCGGGTGTTGCATGGGGCAGATTTTTGGGCCCTGAATTTGGTGTGACACCGCACGTGGCACAAGATTTTAGAACGCGCCCGTGGATGCGTCTAAGTTGACGAAGTTGTGTTAAGGGGGGACTTAACGCTGTCGACTGTAAGATGTGAATTGCTGGGGGGCTTTCGGCTCATTGATGCGCATGGGCAGGACGTGCACATGCCGGTCGCAAAGGGCGCGGCGTTGATCGCGTATTTGCTGTTTTCCGACAAACCCACTGTGTCGCGCCGGTTCCTTGCGGGGTTGTTGTGGAGCGAAAGCACAGAATCCGCGGCATTGAGTGCGCTGCGGCAATGTTTGCACCATCTGCGCATTCTGTTGAAATCGCGGGATCTGGATTTTCTGCAGATCGAAAAACTGGCCGTGACAATTGACCGATCCAAAATATCGACGGATATCGGGGATATTGAAAACGGGCAGTCAGAGATCCTTGATACGCTGCCTGCGATTGATCCCGATCGTCTGTTGTATGGGTTTGAAGACGTCGATCCGGGATTTACCGAATGGCTTTGGGAATTTCGCCGGGTCACCAAAGTGTCGATCTGCACATCATTGATCAGCGGGCTTGAAAGGGCGGAGGAGCCGCATAGCCGGCTGTCTATCGCGCGGACTCTAAACTCTCTGGATCCTGCGCTGGAGATCGCGGCGCGTCCCATTATCGAGGATCATATCCGGGTTGGAAATGTGGTCGAGCTTTTGCGGGTCTATTCACGGCTGTGCGAAACGTTGGAGGAGGAATGGGGCGAAGAGCCGTCGGATGATTTGCAGCGGCTTGTGGGTCAGGCGCGCTCTGATCTGGGGGCCACTTTGCCAGCCTCGCAGTCCGAGTCACAAAACGCAGATCAACAAAAATACCTGTGCGTGCTGGGCGCTGCGATGCATACTGATCCGGACGCAGACCAAGACCAAGTTGCGACCCTGCGCACGGCATTTTCAGACCTTGCGCGATCTGTGCTGACACGGCTTTCAGATGGGATTGCAGAAATTGACGGGTGTGATGCCTGTGGCGTGTTTGGACTGCCGCAGGCGGACGAAAAAATTGCGTATTCTGGGATCAGAGCCGCATTATGCCTGCACAGACGCTTTCTTGAATTGGCGCAAAAGACGATGGACGCGCCGGCAACTGTGCGGTTGGTCATCGGTGTGGATTCCGGGTTGGTGTCTGTTTCAAACGTATCCCCGGATTTGATGGTCACCGCGTCTGGGCCAACACTTGCCGGGCTTGTCATCGTAACGGCAATGCCAAAGCGCGATGGGGTCTATGTCAGCGATTTCACGTTTCGCAATCTGGAAGATGAGTTTGACGTCGTGCCAGACACAACGGACCCGGATGGTATCGGGTTGGTCCATGTTTTGGGCCGGGCAGGGGGAGTCGAGACGACAGCAGAGTCGCGTACACAGAGACGCGTTTTCGTGGGGCGCGCGCCTGTTTTGGCCCCATTGCGTGCCGCATGGGAGGACTCTGCCGCGGGTGATTTGCAAATTGCCAGCCTGCAAGGACCTGCGGGTATTGGCAAAACCCGTGTGGTTGATCAGTTCTTTTCCGAATTGGTGCGAAATGGGGTCCGCGTCGCAAAAGTTGGGTGCAACCGATATGACCGGGCGGCCCCGTTAGAGCCTGTAAAACAACTGTTGCACCATCTAAGCGACTCGCCGCCGCCGGCTGTCAGCAGCAGTACCGCGATTGTTGAGGCTTTGGCCGCGTGTTTGGCGTCGACACCGTCCGCCATTTTCATTGATGACTGGCAATGGGCGGATTCGGCAACGCGTCTGGCGCTGAAAGAGCTGACAGACAAATTGTATGCAGCCCCTGTTTTGGTGGTGATTGCGTCCCGTGATCTGTCCCTTGGGGATTGGATGGTGCGGTCTTCGCAGCAAGTTCACTTAGCCCCGATGAACGCGCGCGAAGTCGGCCAGATTGCGGAAAAGCTGTTGATGAGGCCCATTGATGCCCGCTTGCGCGATGCGATCTACACAAAGTCAGGCGGGAACCCTTTGTTCCTGGAAGAGATCTGCCATGCGCTGGCAAAATCAGATGCGGACCCCGCGAATTTTCACGGCTTAGACACGCTTGCTGCAAGTTTGAATGCGTTAATCGTATCCAGAATTGACGATCTAAGCGCAAATGATGCGGCTGTGGTGTTTGCCGCAGCACCCCACAGTGAAATTATCGACGAAACCCTGTTGGAACAGATCTTGGGGTTTGCGGTCCCCGAAGCGACCCTAAAGCGGCTGTGTTCCTTGGATGTGTTGTGCCAAAACGGCACAAGCGATGGGGGTTTGCGGTTCAAACATGGCATCACGCGTGATGTCATTTACAACATGATCAAACCCAAGGACCGCCGCCGGTATCATGCTGCGTATTTTGACGCGCTGAAGGATATCCCAAAGCAGGTGCGTTCGACCAACACTGTGGAATTGCTGGCCCTGCATGCGCGCGAAAGCGGGGATGTACATGCGGCGGCAGACTATGCGGAACAGGCGGGGGATGCGGCACTTGCGGCGTCATCGTTGGATCAGGCCAAACGGCAATATGATGCGGCGCTAACCATGTTGGATCGGATGCCGCAATCCGAAGACCTGCGGCGGCGGTGGTTGTCTGTGGCAAAACGCTGGGCCATCCCTTGTGTCTATGCGGCCTCGATCGAGCATATCCCGCGTCTTAAGAAAGCAGCGCAGATTGCGAAGGATCTGGATGATCAGAATTCATTTGCAGAGCTGCATTACTGGATGGGTTACATCAACCTGGTTCTGGGTGACTATGATCAGTCGATCAAGGGCATGACCCAAGCGCATAAAGTGGCGGATCAGGTTGGCTATGCGCGCATGCTTGCGGAAACAACGGCAATCCATGGCTGTGCGCTGACCGGGAAGATGCAATATGATCTGGCAGAACCCAAGTTGATCAGCGCCATCGAGGCCAAGGATCTGAACCCGGTCAAACAGGGCCGGGCGCCGGTCACCTCGGTCTATTCCCGAGCGGTTCTTTCGGTTATTCGGGCGGATCAGGGTCGATTTGAGGATGCAGAGCATTTGATCGACACGGCGTTGGCGCGGATCGAAGGGTTCCGGCACGAGATTGAAAGTTCGATCCGCAATCTGGGGGCGGCGGTGCAGATTTGGCGTGGGAATTGGAGCGCGGCGCGGGATTTGGCGCGGGTTTCTTGTGAACGCTCGGAATCGGTAGCGGCCCCGTTTTTGATCGGGAATGCGCGGTGTCTGTACAGCTATGCCAATTGGAAAATGACCAAAAGGCCCGAGGATCTGGCAGCGTTAGAGACGGCTGTGCGATGGTTGGACGTTCAGGGGATGCGGCTGTATCTGACGTTCTTTTACGGGTGGTTGGCAGACGCGTTTTTCGACAATAACCAGATTGCAGAAGCGGTCACAGCCGCGCAGCGCACGTTGCAGCATGCGGTCAGTCACGGGGAATCGGCGGGGGCGTCGTTGGCGTGCCGCGTTTTGGCCCGGGCGGAGCTTGAAGAGTATGGAGATGGGATCGCTGCGGCGCGTGTCCATTTGGCAGAGGCGCGCCAGTGGGCTTTGGTGCGCAATTCAGATCATGAATTGGCACAATGCGCCTTGGTAGAGGCTCAATTACTTGTGAAAGTCGGTCAAAATGATTTGGCACGTGCGCCCTTGACTGACGCGCAAGGCATCTTTGAGCGGTTGGGTATGACGTGGCATGCCAACCAAGCAGATGCCTTGCACGCAGAGATCAACCAAGGTGTTGTGCGGTTTGCGACTGAAGCCAAAGGCTAAGCGGGCCTTCGGGTTGCAGCTTTGAATATTCAAAGATCGCAGCCAAGCCCCCCATGATCACAGCCAGCCCCATCGATTTGCCAGGGCATTTGTGTTTCGGGCCGCCATATGGGTCTGCGTCGTAGTCACCCCCAAAGAGATAGGTTTCCGGATCACCGCCATCTGCGATGGCTGAGCGTAGGCTAAAGGCGCAGAACTTACCGGTATCTTTGCCTTGTTTGATGGTGCGATAGAGCAGGTCGGGGATGGGGCGTTTGCCCATGCTTTCGATGATGGCGGGGCGCAGGACGATATCGGCCGCCTCGCGGACACCACAGCCGGCTTGTTGGAGCAATCCGTGGAACCGTTGATGCAAGCGCCAAAGCTGTTCGTCTTTGATCCAGTCATACAGGACCGACCGGAAACTGCCGGATACGGGGCCCGCGAATCCGAAACACGCCCCCGCCATGAATTCCGCAATTTTCTGGTCGGTCCATCTGTTGGTCTGATCATCCTTCTGCACGTCGCGCATGAAATGCAGCAAGTCGCCTGTTTCGCCACTGGCTTGAGAGCTCACAAAACCCTCGATGGCTTTGCGCACACGCGGGGTTCTGTCCTTGGCGTAATCGGTCAGATGCGGCGTCGGATGCGCACCAAACACATAGAACGAGGCAGGAAGCACATCGCGGGGACAATGCGGCAAAGGGTTGTTCAGATCTTCGGGCCCGCCGATCAAAAGATGATCCCGGGGCAGGCCAAACCACCGCACACTCAGTTCTGCGATGGTGTCGAGGATGAACTGTTCGGATTCAAACCGACGCCCCAGCATTTTCGCGGATTCTGCGTTGTTTTGGCCGTCATCTTCGCGCGATTGGGTCTGTTCCGGCAAGTTTTGCAAGAATTTGGACGCAACTGAATAGGTCTGATCGAACATGTCGGCATTGGACAATGTGCCCAAAAACGCATTCAGCACCGAACTTTCCGCGGCATGTTCTGCGGGATCATCGACACCAAGATATTGCGGGCCAACAGTGTCTTTCATGCGATCCAGATACGTACAGACCGAATAGGTGGATCCGTCGTCATTCAGAACCTTGGCCACGCCGTCTTCGCTGCCCACAAGCACCCCGTATCCCGTGTCCAAACCCTCTTTTTCCTGCCGGATTTCGGCCCAAAGGGCCTCGCGCTTTGCACGGGTTTCATCATCCGCATTTTCCAGAACCAGTTTCCAGGCGTCTGAATCGTCGCTGGGTTGCAGGGACAGGGCAGGGCCGTCTTTATCACCTAACCCAGCCAAATGACTTTGCGAGCGTTGTGCGGCCAGTTCTGCCAGACGTTTCAACCCATCCCTTGCCGGCGAAAACGCATAAAGACCCCATTGCAATGTCCCGATAGGCTTGTTGCCAAGATCGACATTCACCAAGGATTTATTGTGTACAAAGCGGAAATTGCGAATGCCTTCGGGCCGTTTTGGCGCCAGCAATGGATCGCCATGCCAGCTGGCAATACCCGTCCCGTTGCCGCCCGAAATCCAGCGTTGAATGACTTCGAACTGTTCAGGAATGCTGGCGTTATAGGCAATAAAGAACTGACCGCGATCGACATTTGGATCGGGTTCTTCGTCTAAATACGGCCCATAGGAATATCCGCGGCGCAGAATGCGTGGGTTTTCCGGTTTCAGATCCCCTTGCATCCGCGGATTGGCACGCCGGACATGGGACTGCAGTGGCGTCAGCAGCCCATCGGGGTCGCTTTCATAGTCTTTGGCGCCTGCCTGTAATGCGGTTCCATCCGCATTCCGGCCCACCATTTTGGCTTTGACCAGATCTTCATCCACATCTTTGGCGTCTGTGTCGAAGTTCTTTGCTGTTTCGTCAAACCGGGCCACATCAAGATGCGTTTTGCGAATGACCATGAATGTGCCGTTTTGCAGGGCAGGGTGGGGCACTTCCGCAGGAACGCCGCGATCCCGGATCGACGGGTGTCCCACCAGCAAGTCACCCAAATCGGTGAAGTCAGGGTCGGACTTGTCCGCGCCAAATCGCGGTTGACTGATCCCATCTGCAAATCGGATGTGGCCGACAAACTTGCCTTGGGTGGCATCGCGGCGCTGCATGGGTTCGACGGCCAACACATCGACCGACCGTTTTGCGGCCATGTCGGCAAGGGCTTTGACGTCGTCATAAAGCGGGTGATCTTTGTCGAATTTGGGAGCCACAGGCGCATTTGGGAAGGCGGCCTGCATTTGCACAATCAGGTCAATCGACGACGGTGCAACAGGGCGATGCACGGGTTTGTCGACAGGCCAATTGCCGGCGGGCCATTTCCATTCCTTGGGGTGATTGACGTCTGTGTCGCCCAACAAGCCTGCGCGGCGGTCCATGCCTTCGCGGAACGCATGGGGCAGGGATCTGCGCATGTCTTCTGGCACGCGCAACGACTTGAGGCCGTTATGGGTGACCGCCAGATTATAAATGATCTGCCCATCGGGAATTTTTTGGGGATGTGTTGGTGTGTTGGGCCACAACAGCGCATCCATGTCGTTGAGGAAAATCCCCCCTTGTTCGGGGATATCAACGCGCATCAGCACCATGCAGGCATGGGTCGGCACAAAATCGACTTTGGGGATTGTGACCCCATCCACGGGTTTGTCGGCCCGCAGCAAGCCCGCCTGAATTTCACTGGGGCGTGGAATGACGGGATCAGGTGTTTTGCGGGGTCTGGGCGCATTGGCAAACCACAGCAAGGCTTGCTGGTTTTGCGAGAACAATTCGCACATACGCACAAAACGGCGCACGTCGGGGTGTTGTTGGGCAGCACCGCACAACAGTTGGGTCAAGGCCTCGACCGGGGGAATGGTCCAATCGCCCGTGACAACGGGATGATCCTTGAGAGGTGACTGCAGCAGGCCGGCGCGCAAGGCATCCCAGAAACCGGGCACCAGCTTTTTGGCAAGGTTGTAGTACAGCAGATCATCGCGGGTTTCGACGTTCTCGGAATCCATCTCGGGGAAGCGATCCGAATTTTCGTGCATGGTGCGCAGGATGTTGATCGAGGTGTCAAGCAGCGCAAGGCCATTGTTCTGGCGGGCTGCGTTCAGGCGTTCCTTTGGGGTGGTCATGCGCATGGCGGGTTGCCACAGATCCACAGGGTTCGGGTTATCACCGCTGCGCAAAGTGCGATCCAGTTTCAGGAAGTAATCCCCGTCATCCACCGAGATATCCGGCGCGGCGGCTGCAAACAGTTCAACTGGAACCTGGTAACGGGTGGCATAGGCCAGGAATTTTTCGAACCCCTGGTCACTGCTGGAATGCACGAAGTTTTCGCAATGGCACAGGATGGTGTCCAGCAAGGGCCCGGCGATATCCACAATCAGGCGGATATAGGGTTCCAGCGCGCGGTCGAAATTCACCGATAACAGCATTTTCGTGTCGTTTTCGACAAGGGTCCAACGCACGAATTGCAGGGTGCGCAGGTTGTCCACGGGTCCGACGTAAACGCCGCCGCGATCCGTTTCCAAGCCGTTGCGCCGCAGGGCGCTGAGCATCCGTAGGTGAATCCGCAATCTGGCCGCATAGGTCAGGGGTTCCATCACTGGAACAAAACCCTTTTTGATGTCGGCCAAGACTGTCAGTTCACTTGCGTTACCTATGTGATTGCTGAAAATTTCCGTGTTCATGCGACTCCCCCATCGCTGAGCTAGTTGTAAGCTGTGGTATCACCAGACGGTCCGTCTCCGTTGGTGGGCGCTTTTGGATGCGTCCAGCTTGGCGAGTGTTAGACTGGCGAACGGGTAAACCCGCGGGGTGGTGTTGCTTGCGCAATCTGCCCCGAGGCACCCGTTCGCCCTCTTGCTGAATGCCGCAACGCGCGGCGAACGTAGTTTCCCGGCCACATCACCGATTGCTGCAGCATTCCGTGCAAGAGCTGAAAACCAAGTACTATTTACTGGATGCGGGTACTCCACCGCGCCTTGTGGTGCCAAATCGATCCATGTCCCGGCACG
>CALHST010000127.1 GCA_938038825.1 uncultured Paracoccaceae bacterium
GACAGGACCGGAACCCCGCTGGCCCGCACTTTTGCGAGTTGCTGGTCCAGACCATATGCGTGCACGTTGGCTTCAAGAATTGGCACTGAGACATCCAGTGTTGTGACCACTGAAAACCGTCTGCCAGCCACAGCAGCCAGATGATACGCGGCTTGGCCAATGCCAATCACGGGGCAGTTTGCGATATCGCGGGCGGGCTGAAGGGCGGTGTCATCAAAGCATCCGATGATGATGGCTGATGCGTTCATGTTTGACGCCTTGGCGATGAGCTTGAGAAGCGGACCTTCTGCCAACACACCGTCTGCAGCGCCTTGAATTGCGGGCGGTCCGTCGTGGGAGGTCCACCCCTCGAACTGGGCCTGTGGCATTGTTTCGCGCGCTGTTCGCAGCATTGCGTCTGTCATGGACACCGTGCTGTTGGGGTTGATCAGGACAATCATATCATCCCCTTGCCAGCGTCGGTGCCTGCACGGGCTTTGCGTCGGGTGCTCCATAATGCGAGACAGAGGAACAGCCCGATCATCAGCAGTGAGAACACAGTTGTCAGCGTCCCCAATGCGTAAAGAACCGGGGTGGTGACATTGGTTGTCATCCCAAAGATTTCGAGCGGCAGCGTATTATAGCTGCCCGAGGTCAATAGCGTGCGGGCAAATTCATCATAGCTGAGCGTGAAGCCGAACAAGGCAACGCCAATAAGGGAGGGCCCAATGATCGGCAGCACCACATGGCGCAATGTCTGCCAAGACGTGGCCCCCAGATCGCGGGCGGCTTCCTCGTAGCTTTTGTCAAAGCGGTTAAAGACCGCAAACATGATCAGCAGACCGAAGGGCAGGGTCCATGTCAGCTGTGATCCAAAGCCGGACGTGGACCAATGCACGTTCAGGCCGGATTGCGAAAAGATCAGCCCGACGCCAAGCGAGACAAGGATGGATGGGATCACCAGCGACGTGATGATGAGGTAGAACAGAATGCCGGAGCCTTTGAACTTTTTACGAAAGGCAAGCCCGCCCATCACTGACAAGACCACAGTTGTCACCATGACCATCAAGCCCAACGCCAAGCTGCGGCGGAAACTGCCCCAGATGTCACCAACGGCCTGTTGTTCAAACAGGTCGCGGAACCAGTGCAAAGACGTCCCTTGCATCGGGAAAGTCAGCCCTCCGCCGGGGCCCTGAAAGGACAGGATCGCGATGGTGATTGTGGGGCCGTAGAGAAACAGCAGGAACAGGGCAAAGAAGGCGCTGAGGACATAGAAAGACTTGGGGCGCGGGTCCACGTTACAGCTCCTTTCGAATGTCAACGAAGCGCAGCATGATCCCGATGACGATCAGGACTGTAAGCAGCAAAACCACGGCCGTGGCCGAGGCCGACGGATAGGCCAGAAGCGCGATGTCATTTGAAATCAGGCGGCCAACATTGGCTGATTGAGATCCCGACATGAAGCGCACAGTGATGAAGTCGCCCATGACCAGCGTGACCACAAAGATGGTGCCGATCATGATGCCGGGCTTGGTCAGCGGGATAATCACGCTCCACAGTATTTGGGTGCCGGATGCGCCCGCGTCACGTGCGGCCTCGATCAGGCTTTTGTCGATGCGCATCATTGTGTTGAAGATCGGTACAACCATGAACAGCGTGTAAAGATGAACAAAGGCAAGGATCACGGCAAAGTCGCTGAACAACAGCCAATCCAGCGGTTCGTCAATCACTCCCCATGAGATGAGCGTCGAATTGGCGATCCCATTGCGACCAAGAAACGGGATCCAACTGATCATGCGGATGATGTTGGAGGTCCAGAAGGGGATCGTACACAGAAGAAACAAGACGATTTGCCACGTCAGGCTTCGAATATGAAACGCAAGGAAATAGGCGACAGTGAACCCGATGCTGAGGGTGAAAACCCACGTGATGAAGGCGTATTTGAATGTATTGAAAAACACCCGATAGGTCACGTTGGACCCAAACAGGAATTCGTAATTTTCAAAGTCAAAGGCTGGAATAATCGAAAATTCAGTGGCTTGCCAGAAGCTGACCGTAACGATCATGACGATGGGCAGCACCAGAAAGAACATCAGCACGGCCATAATGGGCAATGCCATCAGCCATCCAAGCAGGGTGTTATTCTTCAGCACAGCGCAACTTTCCGGGAAAGGTTAGGATGGGCACCAAAGCGCCCATCCAAGGTGTCTTTAGGCCGCGATGAATTCGTTCCATTTGCGGACCATGTATTGGTTTTCGTCCATAACCGCGTTCCAGCACGCAACGGCGCCCATGCGGTCCTGGAACGAACCGCCATCGCGGACTTCGCCAGCTTGCGCCAATGCGTCGCCAGTGGGCGAGGTGATGGTGTCGGTGGCAGGTTTGCCTTCGAACCAATAGCCCCACTCGTTTTCGGTCATGTGGGCTTTGGATGTCTCTGGCACCGCAGAGTAATACCCCTGACGCATCAGATAACCGCCGACCCAGCCATCAAGATACCAATTGATGTATTCATACGCCGCATCGCGTTCGAGACCCGACAAGGACGCAGACAGGCCGATGCCGCCACCCCATGAGCGATAGCCTTCTTCAAGCGGTTGATAGACGCATTCCACACCTTTGGATTTGACCGCCGTGATCGCAGGGGACCACATGGATTGGATCACCACTTCGCCAGAGGCCATCAAGTTGACGCTTTCATCAAAGGATTTCCAGAAGGCGCGGAACTGACCGTTCTGTTTGGCTTCGGTGAAGATCTTCATCGTCAGATCAATCTCTTCGCGGGTCATGTTGCCTTTGTCGGGATAGGTGTATTCACCCATGGATTCCACAACCATCGCCATGTCCATGATCCCGATGGACGAAATATCCAGGATCGATGCTTTGCCTTTGAATTCAGGGTTCAGCAGTTCAGACCAATTCTTGATCGGACGCCCAATCAGGTCAGGGCGGATCCCCAAAGTGTCCGCGTTATAGATCGTTGGGATCAAGGTCATCCAACCGGATTCATTGTCGACAAATCCTTTGCCATCGGGACCTTCGGTAAAGCCAACGGTGTGCGGTGCAGTGCCTTGGGCAATTGTGCTTTCAGGTGTCAGTTTGCCGTTGCGGAAGATGCCGACGATCTTGTCGTAGTTCTTGATCTTAGAGGTATCCATTGCCTGCAGGTTGCCTGTGGGCCAGACTTTCTTACAGATCCAGTATTCGATATCGGCAATGTCAAAGCTGTTGGGTTGGGTCGCCGCGCGTTGGGTGACGCTGTCGCTGTCCAGCGCGGTCATTTCCAGTGTGAAGCCCAGATCTTCTTTTACTTTGTTGGCCACGTCATTCAGGTTGGACACACCGGTGCCGAATTGGCGCAAGGTCACATCTTTGATGTTTTGCGCCCAGATCATAGGGGCGCCCAGTGTCGAACCTGCGGCAAAGGCTGCACCGCCCTTAAGGATATTGCGTCGTGATACTTTGGTCATGTTTCTCTCCATGTCTGCAAAAAATTAGGCCGTTAGCTTGTGCATATTTGCGTCTTCCCAGATCAGACCGACCTGATCGCCTGGGTTCATTGGGTTGTTGAAAAAGGTGTGTTCGGGGATCAGCGCGCTGATGTCCTGATCGCCTGCGATGCGTGCCGAGACAGAGACATGTGCGCCCTGATATTCGACTGCTGTGATGCTGCCTTGCAGCTTGCCCGTATCCGTTTGCGACAGGCCCACGGCATCGGTTCGGATGGCAAAGCGGCCCTCGGGCAGGGCAACCACGTTGTGGCCACCGATGAACTGCGCAACAAAGGCTGTTGTCGGCGCATTAAAGACGTCGCGGGCGGTGCCTGCCTGTTCAATCACCGCGTCATTCATCACAACGATTTCGTCAGCCAGTGCCAAGGCTTCGTCTTGACCGTGGGTCACATGCACAAAGCTGATCCCCAGCTCGCGTTGTAGTTTGCGCAACTCGCCCCGCATGCGAATGCGCAGGAATGGATCCAGCGCTGAGAGCGGTTCATCCAACAGCAAAACCTGTGGCCGCGTGATAAGCGCGCGGGCCAAAGCCACACGTTGTTGTTGCCCGCCGGACAATTGATCGGGAAGCCGGTCGCTTAGCGCGCTTAGGTCAACCAATTCCAGCATTTCGCCGGCCTTTTTCAGGCGTGTCTGCGTATCGATCCCTCGCATTTTCAGGCTGAAGGCCACGTTGTCAGCAACGCTAAGATGCGGAAATAATGCGTAATTCTGGAACATCATGGCTGTGCCGCGCTTGGCGGGGGGCAGATCCGAGATGTCTGCACCACCCAGCAAGATCGACCCGTCGGACACGACTTCGTGGCCTGCGATCATGCGTAGCGTAGAGGATTTCCCGCATCCCGAAGGGCCTAGCAAACAGGCATACCCGCCGGGCTGGAACTTGTGGTTGATCGCATCGACGGCCACTGTCGCGCCATAGCGCTTAGTCACAGATACGAGCTCTAGTTCTTTGGTTAATGTGGTCATGAAGTCCCCAAGGCTTGAGAAACTCAAGTCCGTGAGGGGACAACAAAGCAAACGGTGACAGGAACATTTGGCCAAGCTTTGGCAGGTCTGCCTAATATTCACGCTGTTTGGTTGGGCAGAGTCTAAAAATTGAACACAAAATTGTATACAATACTGCTTTGAGGTGCGTACAGACGAAAGACTTGAGGCGCGCTGGCTGCTCTGCCATTTGGGCAGTGTAAGGAAATGACATGACCCGAAGCACAGTTTCAACGCCGCCCAAACCCGCCACAAGTGACAGCATCGCACAGGCGTTGTCGCTGGCCATCCACGAACACAAAATCGCGCCGGGCACGAAGCTGGGCGAAGATGACCTGTCCGAGATCTATGGGGTATCCCGCACTGTTGTACGCGCGGCGTTGCAGAGTTTGTCGCATATCAAGCTGGTGGATATTCGTCGCAACAAAGGGGCTTCGGTGGCGTCCCCTTCGATCATTGAAGCCCACGAAGTCTTTGAAGCGCGCGAGCTGCTAGAGCCGCGCACGGCGCGCAGTGCGGCATTGCGCGCGACAGCCGCTGACATTGCGCTGCTTGAGCGTCATATCAACGATGAGCACAAAGCGCTTGATGCTGCTGATCCGGGGCGCGCACTGTATCTTTCCGGTTTGTTCCATACGGAAATTGCGCGCATCGCTGGGCAAGCAACAATTGCGGGGTTTATTGAAACCTTGATTGCACGCTCCTCGCTGATCATTGCGCTGTATTGGCGTCGCGAAAGTGCGCTGTGTGAAAAGCACGCGCATCATGCGTTGGTCGGGGCGTTGGCTGACCATAATGAACAACAGGCCGAAGAGCTGATGCGCAGTCACTTGGTTGATTTGCATTC
Organism: uncultured Paracoccaceae bacterium; assembly: GCA_938038825.1. GTDB lineage: Bacteria > Pseudomonadota > Alphaproteobacteria > Rhodobacterales > Rhodobacteraceae > Aliishimia. The sequence goes on from CALHST010000127.1 coordinate 5,326, forward strand.
TGCCCTTGATCTGAGAGAGCGTCATGGCCGCACGCTGTCGCTTAAGGATGCATTGTCCCAATGACGATACGCACGATGAGCCTTGAAGATCTGCAGATGGTGTTAGGCTGGGCCGCAGAAGAAGGCTGGAACCCGGGTCTGGATGATGCGGCAGCTTTCCATGCCGCAGATCCAAAGGGTTTCTTGATCAAACGTGTCGATGAAAGGCCCGTCGCCGCAATTTCTGTGGTCAATCATGATCCTGATGTCGCATTTTTGGGTCTGTATTTGTGCAAGCCCGAGTTTCGCGGCCAAGGTCATGGGATAGACATCTGGCGCGCGGGCATTGCGCATGCTGGGACGCGCAGCATTGGGTTGGATGGTGTGCC
>CALHST010000128.1 GCA_938038825.1 uncultured Paracoccaceae bacterium
GACACGTTTTCCTTTGCTGTGAGCCAAGGGAACAAGTTGGGCGATTGGAAAACCACGGCGCGCTCGGGATCAGCGCCTTCGACATTCCACCCATCCAGACGGATCGCCCCTTTGGAAATCGGGTTCAAGCCTGCGGCCATGGTCAGAACTGTGGACTTGCCACAACCCGAATGCCCAATCAGCGAAATGAATTCGCCTTTGTTGATCTTTAGATCAAAGTCTTCGACCACGGTCAAAGGGCCCTTGGGCGTGGGATACACCTTGTGCAATTGCGAGAAATTCAAGAACCGCTCTTCTAATGCACCTTCCTGCGCCTTGGCCACTGCTGCGGGCATCCCGTGGATCGGGGTCACGCTGGGAAGCAAACGCGTTTCTTCCACTTTTGCAGCGATGCCCACATCCATGAGGTAGGTCGTGACTTGCGCCCGCAGGGATTTGAATGTCGCGTCGTTATTCATGGCAATTCGGTCTCGGGGACGCGGAATATCGACCTTAAATTCCGCACCTAAAGTGCCATCCGGATTGAGTGCAATGATGCGATCCGCAAGAATGATGGCTTCGTCCACGTCATTTGTGATCAAAACGCAGGTCTTTTTGTCCTTGTCCCAAATCGCTTCGATCTCGTCGGCAAGATTGGCACGGGTCAAAGCATCCAAAGCGGACAGTGGTTCGTCCAGCAGCAACACTTCCGGGTCCATTGCCAGCGCGCGTGCCACATTGACCCGTTGGCGCATCCCGCCCGACAATTCGGCTGGGCGGCGCGTGGATGCATGGCCAAGGCCCACCATCGCCACGTAATGGGCGACTTTTTCGACACGATCTGCTTTGGATAAATCTGGGAACATGGTGTCCACGGCCAACGCCACATTTTCACTGACGGTGAGCCACGGCATCAATGAATAATTCTGGAAAATCACGCCGCGTTCACGACCCGGTTCTGTGATGGGTTTGTCCTTAAAGGACACTGTTCCAGACGTGGGGTGTTCCAAGCCGGCCAAAAGGTTGATCAAAGTGGTCTTGCCGGTGCCAGAAAACCCCAGGATCACCACAAATTCCCCTTCGGCAACATCAAGCGTGATGTCCTGAAGAACTGGTGTGTCGCCATATGACTTTGAGACATCTTTGAAAGACAGAATGGTCATGGCGATCACCGGTTATTCGAAAAGGTGAACATGGACTGGAGCGCATACATCACCCGATCCAACAGGAACCCGATGATGCCAATCGTAAAGACGGCCACCATGATACGGGCAAGGGATTGCGAAGATCCGTTTTGAAATTCATCCCATACGAATTTGCCAAGACCGGGGTTCTGGGCCAGCATTTCTGCCGCGATCAAAACCATCCAGCCAACACCCAACGACAGACGAAGACCTGTGAAAATCAACGGCAGGGCAGAGGGCAACACCAGCTTTGTGATCTTTGTCCAGGTGTTCATCTTCAAAACGCGGCTGACGCTGATCAGGTCTTTGTCGATGCTGCTAACGCCCAAGGCTGTGTTGATAAGCGTCGGCCAAAGCGAACATAGGGTGACAGTGATGGCGGATATCAGAAAGGATTTTGAGAACATGCCGTCATTGGTGGTGTAAACAGCAGACACAATCATCGTGACAATAGGCAGCCAAGCCAGTGGCGACACAGGTTTAAAGATCTGAATCAAAGGGTTCAGGGCGGCATTTGCTGTTACAGACAACCCCGCCGCGATGCCCAGCGGAATGGCCACAATTGACGCGATCAAAAAGCCAAAGAACACGGTTTTGATGGATGTCCAGATTTGATTGTAATAGGTTGGCTTGCCTGTATAGACGCGCTCGCGCACGCGATCCGCTTTACCATCAGCGACAAGGGCCGCATTGCGTGCGTCTTGGCGTTCATAAAAGGCGACGGCTTTTTCGCCTTCACGTACAGCGTCTTTATGTAACTCACCGACCTGTTCCCAGACCTGCACGGGGCCGGGGACCGCGCCAAGTGACGTTTGCACTTTCGGGGCCAATGAGCCCCAAGCCACCAGAAACAGGCCAATCGCCAAAAGGGGCACCCCAAGCAAGCGCCAGATTTCGCCCAACTGTGCGCGCGGGTTATCACCGGCTGCGGCCCGCAAAATGGGCGTGAGCCAAGCCAAGCCAAAGACTTGGAACCACGCGTCCGCTTTGTTGAGACGCGTAAACAGGCGCGTGCGTCGGGCTTCGGCGTCAAGGGTGTCAGGATCAATGGCAGTCATTTTGGGTGTCCAACTGATGCGATGTATTGAATGGAAAGGGGGCGAATGCCCTTTGCACCGCGCGGCGCAAAGGGCTGGTTCGTTTAGCCTTGGATTTCACTATCCACGACGGTCTGACCGGATTTCAAACCAATCGGCAAGCTGTCGATATAGGCATTTGGCGCGCGACCATCATATCCGATGCCATCAATGATATCGGCAGCTGGAGTCGCGTCTTTGAAGCCGTCGCTATCCCATGGGAAATCTGCTTCGTTGGCCAGATCCTCGTCCACCAACAAGCGCGCAGCTTTCAGGTAAATGTCTGGGCGATACACATCTGCTGCGGTCTCGAAATACCATTCATCCGACTTCGTATCTGCAATTTGGCCCCAGCGGCGCATCTGCGTCAGGTACCAGATCGCATCTGAATAGAACGGGTAGGTCGCGTTATACCGAAAGAACACGTTAAAGTCCGGCGCAGGGCGCACATCGCCTTTTTCGAACTCAAAAAAGCCTGTCATGGAATTGGCGATGACTTCGTAATCCGCCCCCACATATTCGGATCGCGACAGGATTTCGACGGCTTCGGGACGGTTTGCGTTGTTGTTTTCATCCAGCCAAATTGCGGCACGGATCAAAGCTTTGGTCAGCGCGAGTGTTGTGTTGGGGTTTTTTGCGGCAAATTCTTCAGTAATCCCAAAGACTTTTTCTGGGTTGTTCTTCCACATGTCATAGTCGGTGATCACAGGCACCCCTATGCCTTTGAACACAGCTTGCTGGTTCCAGGGCTCGCCGACCGCATACCCATTGATGGTGCCCGCTTCCATAGTGGCAGGCATTTGTGGGGGTGGTGTCACAGACAGCAAAACATCCGCACCGATCTGGCCTGAAATGTCCTGTGGACTGTAATAGCCCGGCTCCAGCCCGCCTGCTGCCAACCAATAGCGGATTTCATAATTGTGGGTCGACACAGGGAACACCATGCCCATGTTAAAGGGCACACCCTTGTCCTTGTAATCTTCGACCACCGGTGCCAACGCGCTTGCGCTGATGGGGTGTTGTGGGCGCCCATCTTCCATCACTGGAACATTGGGTTTCATCTCTTCCCAGATCTCGTTGGATACGGTGATGCCGTTGCCATTCAGATCCATGGAAAACGGTGTGATGATATGGGCTTTGGTGCCATAACCGATTGTCGCCGCCAAAGGCTGCCCCGCCAGCATATGGGCGCCATCCAACTGACCACTGATCACACCATCCAAAAGCACTTTCCAATTGGCTTGCGCCTCAAGTGTGACAAACAAGCCTTCGTCTTCGAAATATCCCAACTCATAAGCTACAGCCAAAGGTGCCATGTCGGTCAGCTTGATAAAGCCGAGGGTCAGATCTTCTTTTTCCAAATCTAACAATTCAGCTGCGGCAGAGGTTGCCATCAAAGCTGTCGATGCAAGAAGTAGAGGGAGTGTCTTTTTCATGTGTCTGTCCTTTTGGGCCCATCCGAAGGGCGGTGAACAAAAAAAGCCGCACGTAGGGTTCACGGGGGAGGAGGTCCGTGTTCCTTACGAGCGGCTTTGCTCTTGGTATTTACGCTGCCAACGTTGGTCAGTGCCTAGTGGAGGGCAACGATGCCCTTTGAGTTGATGGTCACCCAATGCGGACCGTGAGGGCAATAGTTTTTCTGCATTGCCGCATGAATCTATGCCGCGATGCAGAATATGATTAAGAATTCATCAATTTTTTGGGGTGAAATCGAAGGTTTTGCCATCAAAGAAGGCATCAGGTGCAAGAATCATATGTCCGCGAGAGGACGCAACGGCCGTTTCAAACCGCAAAGACCCTTCCACCTTTTCAGACGCACCTGGCATATCCGCGTCGATTCCAGACAAGTTCTGCCGGTAAAGATCAGACCGAAAGGTGCCTTTGGCCAATTCAACGCCATCTGGGTCTGCGCCAAGGTGATGGGCGATCCAAGCCGCTTGACTACGCCATGGGAAGCTGGCGGCATGTTTGTGAAATTGCAAAAAGCGCTCGACCTGAAGGGGGTGATGGTTTTGGCGCGCCACAATGTGTCCGGTCAGCGCGGGATCAATCAATTCGGGTGACATGCTAAGATGTTCGCTGCGGGCAAGGATTTCGATCGCGAGGGGCTTGTTTTTGGGGGTGTCAATCCAAGCTGCTGCCTGAAACACCGCGCGCATCAACTTACGGGCGGTATCGCTGTGTTCCGCGACCCAGTCTTGACGTGCGGCAAGAACCTTTTCCGGGGCGAATTGCCAGACATCGCGCCCTGTCATCATCAACCGGGCCACATCTTGCTGCACGGCAACACTGCCCCAGGGCTCACCCACCCAAAAGGCATCCACACGTCCATCCGCCACGGCATCTGTCATGCGCTGAGGTGGGATTGTTACCTCTTCAATGGACAGATGCGGAGCGGCAGACGTCCAATAGCGCAGCAATAACCGGTGCATTGAATGGTGAAAGGGAACGCCAACGCGCAATGGTTTTCCGCCGCGTGCGGCCAGCGCACGCAGCAACGCATCCGCATCGCCAAAGTGCAGACCATCCAATTCTGACGCCAATGCGTTGGAAACGCCAAAGACTGTGCCATTGACAGACAGGACCATCAACGTGTCCACAGATGCCGTAAGTCCGCCCAAGCCAATCGACATCGCAATGGGCATAGGGGACAGCATTTGGGCTGCATCAAGATGCCCAAGCGCCAGCATATCGCGTAGCGCTGACCAAGACGGTTGCTGAATCAAATTCAGAACCAACCCTTGTTCTGCCGCAAATCCCAATTCGTGTGCGATCACCAGTGGGGCACAATCCACCAGCGGGACATACCCACAATTCAGAACAACTGCGGTCATGTTAAAAGATCCGCCGCGGTAACCAAAGCATGGGCAACATTGATCACCTTGCGGCCTTGGCTCATCGCGGTTTTGCGCAGTAAATTATAGGCCTCGTCTTCTGACATGCCGCGTTGACGCATCAAAATGCCCTTTGCGCGATCAATGGTTTTGCGATCCTCAAGCGCCTGCTTGGCTGCGTTCAACTCGGATTGCATCTGACGCATGATTTGAAAACGGGCGATGGCGGTTTCCAAAACCGGTTTGATCCGATCCATTTGAAGGCCATCCACCACATAGGCGCTGACACCAGCATTGAGCGCAGCCTTGGTCAACGTGTCGTCGGTTTGATCCACAAACAGGGCAACCGCCCGTTTTGTGGTTTCGGTGGCATAGGTGATGTGTTCCAGCGTGTCGCGATCTGGATTAGCAAGATCAATCAGAACAATGTCAGGGGCAAAATCTTTGACCGTCCGATCCAAATTTGAAATCTGCGCAAGCGCTTTGACGTCGGACCATCCCGCCGCATTCAAAGCATCCACAATTGCGCAAACTCGGTCACGATTGGGCTCAACAACTAAAATACGCAGGTCTTCATTCATTGCCGTGTGATCCGCGCTTGGGTGGGGAAGGTCAATTTGGCATCGGTCCAAATTGGGCAGGGCAGGGCCGCGCGCTTAAGATTCGGGCATGCTTACTGTGTCTGCTTAATCCTGACGCGGTCTTGTCTTCCTATGCTTTGCTGTTGTTGGGGCAATCCCTGGCATTCACGCATCGCAAACCCACGCGACCAACCGTGTGACGCCGGTGGATGCAAACACGTTGGGTTTTGGGGAATGTGATGGGGGAAAGACACATCGCTGCGCGCCAATTTTTTGGACAACGCAGCGATGGTATTCAAACTATTCCTTGGCGGCAGTTTTCTTAGCCGGGGCTTTTTTCGCTGCCGGTTTCTTGGCCGCGGTTTTCTTTTTCGCAGGCTTTTTGGCTGCTTTTTTCTTTTTCCCGGTCTTTTCCGCGCGTTCTGTAATGAGTTGCACGGCCAGATCCATGGTCACATCGTCTGGTTCAACTGTGTCGGGGATTGTCGCGTTGATCTTTTCCCATTTTACATAGGGGCCATATTTGCCCTTCATAATATTAACGGGGCCGCCTTCTTCGGGATGCTCGCCCAGTTCACGCAGCGGCGCAGCAGGCTGCCCCCGCGATCCACGGCTGGCGACCTTTTCGGCCAACAGCTGCACCGCCCGGTTCATGCCAACGGTCCAAACTTCGTCCAGACCTTCCAGATTGGCGTTTGTTCCACCACGATCCGAAGTGCTGGCCGCATGTTTCAGATAAGGACCATAGCGCCCGATATTGGCCCATACAGTCACACCATCTTCGGGATGCGGCCCAATTTCGCGGGGCAGAGAGAGCAACATAACGGCTTTTTCCAGCTCGACCTCCTCGGGTGGCCACTCTTTGGGGATGGACTGGCGCGGAGGCTTCTTGTTTTCTTCCGTGATCTCGCCGCGTTGGGCATAGGGGCCAAAGCGCCCCTTAAAGATGCGAATTTCGTCACCCGCATCCACACCCAGCAGTTTGCCTTCTGGCGGAATGGCCGAGGCTTCGGCTTCTGGGTTGGGCGGACCAAAGGGACGCGTATAGCGACAGGATGGATATTCGGAACACCCAATAAACGCCCCGCCAGAGCGCGCCGTGCGCATCGACAGTTTCCCCAACTGGCAATTGGGGCAGAGACGGGGGTTTGATCCGTCTTCATTGGGCGGGAACAGATGCGGTTCCAACACTTCGTTGATTTTTTCAAGAACTTCCGTGATGCGCAATTCTGATGTTTCACCAATCGCGGCGGAAAAATCTTCCCAAAACCGGCCAAGGACGTTTTTGTAGTTGCGATTGCCCGCGCTCACATCGTCAAGTTCTTCTTCAAGGCTGGCTGTGAAGTCATAACCCACATATTTGCGGAAATAGTTTTCCAGAAACGCGATGACCAAACGGCCTTTGTCTTCGGGGTACAGGCGGTTCTTTTCTTTGCGGACGTATTCACGATCTTGAATCGTGGTCACGATCGACGCGTAAGTCGACGGGCGCCCAATTCCCAGTTCTTCCATCCGCTTGACCAAAGTCGCTTCGGTGTAGCGGGGCGGGGGCTGTGTGAAGTGTTGGTTTGGTGTGATGCCACGCTTTTCCGCGGGCTCACCCTCGGCAATCTGGGGCAGACGCTTGTCGTCGTCATCCACCACGTCATCATCGCGGCCTTCTTCATAAACCCGCAAGAACCCGTCAAACGTCACAACCTGGCCAGAGGCGCGCAGGCCAACTTGCCCATCTGCGCTGCCGATCTCGACAGTCGTGCGTTCCATCCGTGCGCCTTCCATCTGGCAGGCCAATGTGCGTTTCCAGATCAGATCATACAGCTTGCGCTGGTCTTCCTCGGTTACTTTCAGCGATTTTGGGTCCGCCATCATATCGGTGGGGCGAATACACTCATGCGCTTCTTGCGCGTTTTTCGCTTTGTTTTTGTACTCGCGCGGTTTCGCCGGCACATATTCCTTACCGTATCGCGTGGCGATTGCATCGCGCGCGGCTTGGGCTGCTTCGGGCGCCATGTCGATGCCGTCCGTTCGCATATAGGTAATGTAGCCGGCTTCGTACAAACGCTGCGCAAGGCTCATGGTCTGGCGCGCGCCATAGCCAAACTTGCGCGAGGCTTCCTGTTGCAACGTAGACGTCATGAACGGCGCAGATGGATTGCGCGAGGCGGGCTTGGCCTCAACACTTTGGATGGTCAGATCGCGCGACGTGATCGCTTGCACAGCCATTTCGGCTTGTGTCTGGTTTTCGATATCGAACTTGTCGACTTTCTTGCCAGCCAACAGGGTAAGGCGGGCTTCGTATTCTTGGCCGCGGGGTGTGGCGAGCACGGCAGACACGGACCAGTATTCGCGCGCTTTGAAGACTTCGATCTCCATTTCACGCTCTACTATAATGCGCAGGCTGACGGATTGCACACGGCCCGCAGATTTCGCGCCGGGCAATTTGCGCCACAACACAGGCGACAGATTAAAGCCCACAAGATAATCCAGTGCACGCCGTGCAAGATAGGCTTCGACCAAGGGCATATCCACTTGGCGCGGGTTTTGCATCGCTTCGGTCACAGCAGCCTTTGTGATCGCGTTAAATGTCACTCGGCTAACAGGCGTGTCCTTCTTGATGGACTTGCGCTTTGTCAGGGCCTCTTGCAAGTGCCAGCTGATGGCTTCGCCTTCGCGGTCCGGGTCAGTCGCAAGGATCAATTCGCCATCTTCGGCAAGCGCGTCGGCAATGGCTTTTACGTGCTTTTTGCTGTCAGATGCGACCTCCCACAGCATGTCAAACTCGTTTTCCGGGTCAACTGACCCATCTTTGGGGGGCAGGTCCCGAACGTGCCCATAGGAGGCAAGGACAGTATAGTCACTTCCCAAATACTTGTTGATTGTCTTGGCTTTAGCTGGGGATTCGACAACAACAACTGGCATACAGGGGGGCTACCTTCGAAAGGAAAAAGAGTGAGTCTATGGCCGCGCAAAATGTGGGTGTGCGGTGTCGGTTGTCAATCCTTGGTTGGCCTCGCGGTGACGAAAAAACTAAGTTGGGCGGCTAAACAACCCACCAGCATGGCGATTGATGGCCCCGTCCAGTTCCAAATCTGTCAACGCCATTCCAAGCGATTTTGGCGTTGTTTGAAGATCTCTCAACAATTGATCCTCGGCAATGGGGCTTGGCCCGAGCTGTTGTAAAATGCGGTTATGTAAAGACTGTGTATTCGCAGCCTCTGCCCGGGTTTGTTGGCGGGGTTTTGGCCCGTTCGCGGGGAGGGGGAGTGCCAAATCGCCTTGCTGCATCTTTTGTGAGATAGGCGTTGCAAGCGGTCCAAGCGCTTCAACGACGTCCTCGGCCCGGCGCACAAGTGTCGCGCCATCCCGGATGAGCATGTTGCATCCCGCCGCACGGGCATCAAATGGATGACCGGGAACAGCCATCACATCACGCCCAATGTCTGCGGCGTCTCGTGCCGTGATCAAGCTGCCCGATTTCGCGGCGGCTTCAACCACAACACAGGCTTGACCCAAGCCAGCGATGATCCGGTTGCGGGCCGGAAAATGGCGCGCTTGGGGTTGCAAGCCCATTGGTTGTTCGGACAAGCGCAACCCTTTTTCGGCTATTTGTTCTGCAAGATGTGTGTTCTCGGCGGGGTACATGACATCCACACCGCCAGCCTGCACCGCAATTGTGCCTGTCGGTAAAGCGGCAAGATGCGCAGCGGCGTCAACACCGCGGGCCAGACCTGAGACGACGATCATGCCATTCGCCCCAAGATCAGCAGCCAAGGCTTTGGCCATGCGCGTTCCCAAGGACGATGCGTTGCGTGCGCCAACCATTGCGATCATCGGTTGGCGCAACAACTCTTGCCGTCCCAGCGCCCAAAGAACGGGAGGCGCATTGGTCATGTCCGTGAGTGGGGCTGGATAGCCTTCATGACCGTGAATAAGAAGCTTGGCACCCAACCGGGCACCCGCGCGCAGTTCCTTGGAAATCACCGCCTCGGGGCAAATTTCATAGTTTTGGGCACCGGCGGCGCGCGCCACCTCTGGCAGCGCGGCCAACGCATTCTGCGCGGTGCCGTATTCAGTCAGCAGACGATGGTACGTCGTCGCGCCAACCCGGCGTGATCGCAACAGGCGGAGATGTAAATACCGGATATCTTCCGTGGTGGGTGGGAGTGGGGGGTGAGTGGAAGAAGGATGAAATTCCCCGGCCATTCACATGCTCCAACCTGTTGCTGTAACTGTTTTAGGGAATCGAGGTTAACAAGTGTTTAAAACAAACCTCCCTATTTTAGGGGAGATACATTTGATTTAACGTATATTTTTATAACAATTTGCCTCAGTCTCGTCCCAGGCCCGAGCCACATGACGTTATTGGCATCGCGTTCTGACGCTCCTTGGCATCATTCCCCTCAAGTCGGGTGCAATTATGTTGAAGACGCCCAGCTTTGTTATGCGGCAGAGCCACCAACAGTAAGACCGCCAATCATCAAGGTCGGCTGACCGACGCCAACAGGCACCCATTGTCCTTGTTTGCCGCAATTGCCCATACCGGGATCCAAAGCCATATCGTTTCCGATGCCGCGGATCTGTTTCAGCGCTGTTGCACCATCGCCAATCAATGTCGCGCCCTTGACCGGGGCGCCAACAACGCCGTTTTTGACGCGATAGGCTTCGGTGCAGGAGAACACGAACTTACCATTGGTGATGTCCACCTGTCCGCCACCAAAGCCCACAGCGTAAATGCCGTCTTTCAAATCGGCCACGATGTCGCCCGGTGCGGTATCGCCACCGAGCATATAGGTATTTGTCATGCGAGGCATCGGAACATGGGCATAGCTTTCCCGGCGCCCGTTCCCAGTGGGGGCCACGCCCATCAGACGCGCATTCTGGCGATCCTGCATGTACCCCGTCAAAATCCCATCTTCGATCAAGACGTTTTTGCCGGATGGCGTTCCTTCGTCATCCACACTGATTGACCCCCGTCGGTCCGGGATCGTGCCGTCATCCAGCACTGTGACACCCGGCGAAGCGATACGTTTCCCCAGCAATCCGGCAAAAGCCGAAGATCCTTTGCGGTTAAAATCGCCTTCTAATCCGTGGCCAATAGCTTCATGCAACAAAATTCCGGGCCAACCGGGCCCAAGCACCACGTCCATGACTCCGGCAGGGGCGGGCTCTGCGTCCAAATTCACCAAAGCAATGCGCAACGCTTCGCGCGCTTTTGCTTCCCAATCGGCACGGTCCATGACGCCGCCTTGCAGCACATAGCGGCCACCGCCGCCTGCACTGCCAGATTCGCGGCGGCCATTCTGTTCAACGATCACCGACACATTTAGCCGTGTCATGGGGCGCTGATCGGACACCATGTGTCCATCCGGGCGCAGAATGACAACTTCCTGATGGCTTGCCGCAATGGTCGCTGACGCCTGAACAACGCGGCTGTCCAATCCCCGCATAAAGGCATCAATCTCGCGCAGTGTATCCACTTTCACACCAAATTCGACGCCAGCAATCGGGTCTTCATCTGTATAAAGCTTGCGATTGGTGGCCTGTGGGGCCTCGGCCAAGGTGCCGCCGCCGTCACTAACAGCCAGGCGCACTGTATCCGCAGCGCGTCTCAAGGCAGATTCGCTCATGTCTGTTGCATGCGCATAGCCCACGGCTTCGCCGCTCACCGCGCGCAGGCCGAATCCTTGACCGGCGTCATAGCTGGCTGTCTTGAGCCGCCCATCATCAAATGCCAGTGCTTCTGACCGGCGACGTTCCAAAAAAAGTTCCCCGTCATCTGCGCCGTTTGTGGCGTCTTGCAGCACCCGAAGGGCCGTATCTGCGTCCAAATCAGTTGAAAATGGGTCAAAAGGGGCGTCAGTCATTGCAGGTGCCTTATTATGCGCGCGTGGCGGGTGTCGACAGGAAGCGTCCGTTTGACGCAACCGAAACTCTTTATCTTGCAGCAGGAATATGATTGTAAGCACAGCAGAATACAACGGGACGTCGTGCGCCTTCGTGCAATCGGCCCTGACTAGCCAACAGTGATCATAAGATCAGGACCACACATGATGAAGCTTTTCAAAAGCATTGGCCTTATGGCCGCGTTTACCGCAGCTGCTCCCGCTATGGCGCAGGATGCGCTTGAGACCATCGGCAAACCTGTCGACGGATTGACAGGGTTCCAACCCGCAGTGACCGAGCTTGCGCGGGATTTGCAGTGGCTGGATGGATGGCTGCTGGTCATGTGTGTGATCATTTCGGTGTTTGTCATCGGTTTGATCGGGGTTGTTTGCGTCAAGTATAACCGCAAAGCGAACCCAACGCCGGGCACGTTTACTCACAATACGCCGATCGAGATCGCATGGACCTTGATCCCAATCGTTATCTTGCTTGCAATTGGTGTGGCTTCGTTGCCGATCCTGTTCAAGCAGCAGGAAATCCCTGAAGCGGACCTAACGATCAAGGTGACTGGGTATCAGTGGTACTGGGGTTACGAATATGTGGATCATGAATTCGCTTTTGATAGCTTTATGTTGCCGCGCGAGGAACTGGAAGAAAACGGCTATGCGCCCGACGAATACTTGTTGGCCACAGATACGGCAGTCATCGTACCGGTTAACAAAACAGTTGTGATGCAGGTTACGGGCGCAGACGTGATCCATGCTTGGACCATTCCATCCTTTGGCGTAAAACAGGACGCAGTACCGGGTCGCTTGGCTGAGCTTTGGTTCAAAGCCGAAAAAGAAGGCATCTATTTTGGTCAGTGCTCGGAACTGTGTGGCAAGGATCATGCCTATATGCCGATTACTGTGAAAGTGGTGAGTGAAGAAGCCTATGACGCTTGGCTGAAAGGTGCGATCGACGAATACGCGGGTCGCCCATTGGATTTCGACATCGCTGCTAAATAACGCGCTCGGCACGTGAGCTGAAGCTCACCTTACGTGCCGAACATCTGACTGGACTGTAAGGTGAGCTTCAGCTCACGCCCCGGATCGAAGCTAGGCCAATATGACCGACGCAACGCATATAACACGAGACTACGAGCCAACGATGGGCGACTATTTCGCGCTGTTGAAGCCGCGCGTTATGTCACTGGTGGTGTTTACAGCATTTGTTGGCTTGCTGGCCGCGCCCGTGTCGTTGCATCCGGTTGAGGCGTTTGCCTCTATTTTGTTCATCGCAATCGGGGCCGGGGCCTCGGGTGCTTTGAATATGTGGTGGGACGCCGATATAGACGCTGTCATGCGCCGCACCGTCAAACGTCCGATCCCGTCTGGGCGGGTCGCTCCGGGAGAGGCTTTGGCGCTTGGCGTCGGCTTGTCAGGCCTATCCGTCGTGATGCTGGCCCTTGCTGCCAATCTGATGGCCGCGGCCTTGTTGGCCTTTACGATCTTCTTCTATGCTGTGGTTTATTCCATGTGGCTCAAGCGCTCGACTCCGCAGAACATCGTCATTGGTGGCGCTGCGGGCGCGTTTCCTCCCATGATTGGTTGGGTCTGTGCCACAGGCTCCATCGGGATCGAAGCGTGGTTGATGTTTGCTCTGATCTTCATGTGGACCCCTCCGCATTTCTGGGCTTTGGCATTGTTCATGCGGTCAGATTATGACGATGCAAAAGTACCAATGCTGACCGTAACTCATGGACGCCGCGCCACGCGGAACCACATCTTGGGCTACACGGTCCTGTTGTTCATATTGGCCATTGGCACCGCATTTACGTCGGTTGGTGGGCTTGTGTACCTGACCTGTGCAGCAGTTCTGAATTCGATGTTTTTGATCGGTGCGGTACGCATATGGCAGCGGGATGAAGACGCATCCGAAGCTGACAACTTTGCGGCAGAACGGCGGTTCTTCAAATTATCCTTGCTGTATCTCTTCCTGCATTTCGGCGCGATCTTGTTCGAAGCCGCGATGAAACCGTTCGGTCTGGGAGGTTGGGGATGGCTTTAAGACCGGAACATGAACTGCACCAGCGGCGCAAAGGCCGCAATGTCGGCGTGGGTCTCTTGCTGGTCAGCTTCATCGTGTTGGTCTTCGCCCTGACCTTTGTCAAAGTCACGCGGGGTGATTTCGAATTGCCCAATGCGCAGACAGGAGCCAACGGATGACACTGAACGGCCCACAAAAAACAGTTGTGCAAACGACGTGCTTAGTTGTCTTTATGGGCGGTCTCGCCTGGGCATCGGTGCCTTTGTATGACTGGTTTTGCCGCGTCACAGGTTTTGGGGGAACGCCCCTTGTGTCCGACGCAGGCGCGGACAATATCCTGGATCAAACGATCAAAATCCGCTTTGACGCGTCTTTGGAACGGGACATGCCCTGGCAGTTCAAGCCACTGGAACGAGAGGTCGAACTGCGGATCGGGGAAACGGGGCTCGCGTTTTACGAAGCCTACAATCCCACCGACAAACCCATTGCGGGTTCCGCAAGCTATAATGTCGCGCCCTACGCGGCGGGTGGCTATTTCACCAAAATTCAGTGTTTCTGCTTTGAAGAACAGGTTCTCATGCCCGGCGAGCGTGTGGAAATGCCTGTGACTTTCTATGTGGATCCCGAAATTGTAGAAGACCGTGAAGGCAAATTTGTGCATACCATCACGCTCAGCTACACGTTCTATCAAACAGACCTGCCCGAAGACCTTGCGTCTTTGGACGACCCGACCAAAACACCTACGAACTAACGCAAAGCCAAGAAGGACCTAATCATGGCCGGCGCAAAAAACCACGACTACCATATCCTGAACCCCTCTGTGTGGCCCTTTTGGGGGGCACTTGCGGGCTTTATTATGCTCTCCGGGGCCGTGCTTTGGATGCACGAAGTGACACCTTGGCTCTTCTGGGCAGGCTTTGTCGGCGTTCTTTACGTCATGTACGCCTGGTGGGCTGAAGTTGTGGCCGAAAGCCACATCGGCGACCATACTCCTGTCGTGCGGATTGGCCTGCGCTATGGCTTTATCTTGTTCATCATGTCCGAGATTATGTTTTTTGCCGCGTGGTTCTGGTCGTTCTTCAAGCACGTCATGTACCCGATGGAAGAATACTTTGGCACAGAATATGTCGCGCCAGAGATCTATCCAGTGGATGCCTTTCACTTGCCTTTGATCAACACGCTGGTCCTGTTGCTGTCTGGTTGTGCGGTCACATGGGCGCACCACGTACTGGTGCACGGCGGGCCACGTAAAGACATCATCAATGGTCTGGCCATTGGTATTGTTCTTGGGATCGCGTTCACGGGTTTGCAGGCTTATGAATATGCGCATCTTCTGCACGAAGGTTGGGAATTTGGCGGCGACGAGTTCTATTCGAACTTCTTCATGGCCACAGGGTTCCATGGCTTCCACGTGGTCATCGGTACGATCTTCCTGACTGTTTGCTTGTTCCGCGCGATGAAAGGCCATTTCACCGCAGAGCGTCACGTTGGTTTCGAAGCAGCAGCCTGGTACTGGCACTTCGTTGACGTGGTGTGGTTGTTCCTGTTCTTCGCAGTCTACCTCTGGGGCATTTAAGCGTGCCTTTGGGCCTTGGCTTTTGCCGGGCCAGACACTAAGCATCATCGGCGCGCGAGGGAGGCCTGGCGCGCCTTATTTTTTGGGGACACGGGCACGATGCAGCGGGTTGGTTTTGCAGCTCTGATCGGGTTGGGCGGCTTGGCTGTTCTGATCTACTTGGGGGTGTGGCAGGTTCAACGCCTTGCATGGAAGCAAGATCTGCTGGCGCAAATTTCCGCGCAAATTTCTGCGGACCCAATACAGCTACATGCTGCCCTTTTGGGCCAGGCACCCCGCTATACGCCCGTGTCAACGCAAGGGGTATTGGGTGAAAGTCACATTCGAATGCTGGCGTCCCGCAAATCGATCGGTCCTGTTTTCCGGATCATTCGCCCCTTTGATGCTGCTGAAGTTGGACGCATCCTGATTGACACCGGGTGGATCAAAGACGGTCAGGATCTGCCCGACGCTCCGAACGATGTGGTGGTTCTTACCGGTAACCTAGATGACCCGATTGAGGCCGACGGGTTTACGCCTGATCCTGATCTGAAAAACAACATGTGGTTTGCACGAGATGTGCCAGCCATGGCCCAGGCGCTGGATACGCAGCCCATTCTGATTGTGCTGCGTGAACCCGCGCAACCAGACTTGGGCGTGACCCCATGGCCGGTTAGCCCAGACGGTATTCCCAATGACCATCTGCAATATGCGATCACGTGGTTTTCACTCGCCTTTATCTGGGCGGGTATGACATTTGCATTCGTGCGGCGCGTTCCGCGCACAACCAAGGAAGTCTGAGAGATGAAGTATGTCTCCACCCGGGGCCAAGCGCCCATTCTGAATTTCGAAGATACGATGTTGTCAGGACTGGCGCGGGACGGTGGGTTGTACGTGCCCGAAACAATCCCACAGCTGACATCGGATCAGATCGCCGCAATGGCGGGTCAGTCTTACGAACAAATCGCTTATACAGTGATGCGCCCCTTTGTTGGCGACACGTTCACCGATGACGAATTCCGCGGCCTGATCGACAAGGCCTATGCTGGCTTTGGCCATGCTGCCCGCGCACCCTTGGTGCAGCTGGGGCAGGGGCATTTTCTGCTGGAACTCTTCCACGGCCCCACACTGGCCTTCAAAGACTTCGCGATGCAGCTTATTGGTCAGTTGTTCCAAGCAGCATTGGCGAAACGCGGGGACCGCGTGACCATTGTTGGTGCAACCTCCGGTGATACGGGTTCTGCTGCAATCGAAGCGTTTCAGGGCTTGGACAATGTGGATGTATTTATCCTTTATCCGCACGGTCGGGTGTCCGAAGTGCAACGCCGCCAGATGACCACACCGACCGCCTTGAATGTGCACGCGCTGGCGCTGGATGGGG
Source organism: uncultured Paracoccaceae bacterium (assembly GCA_938038825.1). Lineage (GTDB taxonomy): Bacteria > Pseudomonadota > Alphaproteobacteria > Rhodobacterales > Rhodobacteraceae > Aliishimia. The sequence continues at coordinate 16,502 of CALHST010000128.1, forward strand.
ATTTTGATGATTGTCAGGCGCGCCTTAAGGACATGTTCAATGATTTTGAGTTCCGCGATGGCGTGAAATTGGCGGGCGTGAATTCGATCAACTGGGCAAGGGTTTTGGCGCAAGTCGTCTATTACTTCTCGTCTGCAGTGTCTGTCGGCGCGCCACATCGCGCAGTTAGTTTCACAGTGCCCACAGGGAATTTTGGCGACATCTTCGCAGGATACATCGCCAAATCCATGGGTTTGCCTGTGGACAAACTGGTGGTTGCCACCAACCAGAATGACATTTTGCACCGCGCGCTCAGCGGGCAGGGGTATCACAAGGG